>NZ_JBSFLQ010000006.1:0-264544 GCF_053599115.1 Streptomyces sp. NPDC001020
CCCGAGCCGCCGCACTCAACCTCCGCCGACTGATCAACCTCGGACTCACCCGCGCAGGCAGCACCTGGACGATCAGCGCGGCCACCGCATAGACCGAGGGGCCGCCCGGCCTGCAGCCGGACAGCCCCTCAACAAGATCTTCATGAGTCTTCTAGGGCGTGTTTCGAAAGTCCCGTCGTCCGCCCGAAGGGCGGGTCCCGCGGCGTCTGGTGCGTGCGATCGCAAGGCGGAGGGTCGTCCTCGTACTGGGCGTACGCGGGCGATCCCGACAACGCGGCGTGGGGGTCCCCCCTGCTCGAAGAGCTTGGGGGAGTGCCGTGCCAGGCGGGACTTTCGAAACACGCCCTAGAAGGCCGATTGGTCCGCGGCAATGGCCCGGGGGCCGGGCCGGCCGGGCATCCGCAGGGCGAGCGGCACGCCGAGCAGGCACACGCAGGCGAGTACCGCGAGCGTGGGCCCGGACGCCACGTTCGTGCATGTCATCAGCGTGCCGGCGGCGGCCACGCCCACCGTGGGGCCGACGTTCAGCGCGGTCTGCTGCAGTCCGCCTGCCACCCCGGCCGATGCGACGGGCACCTCTCGGACGACGACGGCGGTCGCCGTCACCATCACCGTTCCGAAACCGGCACCCACCAGCAGGAATCCCATTCCCGCCCACACCTGGGAGGACCCCTGCCCGAGCCGGGACAGCACGAGAACACCCAGTGCGAGGAACACCGTTGCGGTCCCGGCCGTGCCGCGCGCACCATAGCGGCGTACAAGGACGGCCGACACGGGCGCGCCCAGCACCATCGCCACGGGCGCCGGCAGGGCCTGGAGCGCGGTCCGCAACGGGTCGAGGCCCAGCACGTCCTGAAGGACATAGCTGCTGACGAACAGCGTCCCCAGCATCGCCGCCGACACGGCCACCAGCAGTCCGAGCGCTGAACCGACGGCCGACCGGCCGAGCATGTCCGCCGGCAGCAACGGGCTCGTGGTGCGCCGTTCGTGCCGGACGAACAGGCAGCCGGCCACCGCCGCCCCGAGCAGCGCCGCCACCGGTGCCGTCGGTCGGCCGGAGTCCGCGACGGAGGTGAGCGCGTACACCAGGCACACCAGGCCCGCCGCGAGCAGACCGGCGCCCGGCAGGTCCAACGGCGGGCGCCCGGCCGGGGTGTGCTCCGGGCCGCGTACGACCACCATCAGTACGCTCATCACCAGCGCCGGTGCGACGTTGAGGAAGAAAACGGCGCGCCAGCCGAACGGGGTGACCAGAGCCCCGCCCACCAGGGGGCCGGCCGCGGCCGCCAACCCGATCGCGCTGGTGCGCAACGCGATCGGCATCGCCAGCCGCTCCGGTGGATACGCGGCCCGCAGCATGCCGAGCGTCGCCGGTTGCAGCAGGGCGCCGAAGACCCCTTGGACCACCCGCAGTCCGATCACCCAGCCGATGCCGGGAGCCAATCCGATCCCGGCGGAGGCCGCGCCGAAACCCGCCATGCCCAGGGCGAACACACGTCGATGGCCGTGACGGTCGCCGAGGCGGCCGGCGAAGACCAGCAGGCTCGCCACCGCGATGAGATAGCCGGTGCTCGTCCACTGCACCTCGGTCAGAGAGGCGTGCAGATCCCGTCGCAGGGCGGGCTGTGCGACAGTGAGCACCGTGCCGTCCAGAGCGACGATGACCGCGCCGACCACACTGCTTGCGAGCGTCAGCCCGCGGTGCGAGATCACCGGAGTTCCGGTCCGAGGTGTGCGTCCAGCGCGTTCCGCAGCAGGGGAGCGAAGTCGGATGCTCCGGTGGTGAGTTGGAGGCTCCCCCAGGTCCAGAGTTGGGCGAGTCCGTGCAGGTTCGCGAGGAGAGAGCCTGCGACAAGCCGCGCGTCGGCGTCCGGCCTGGCCCGGCCTACCAGGTCCACCAGCAGGGAGAACAACGGAAGGCTCGTATCCCGCAAACCCAAGTGGTCACTAGCCAGAAGGTCATGACGGAACATCAACTCATGCATGCCGCAGTGAGTGAGCGCGAAGTCCAGATAGGCGTGGCCCAGGGCACCGAGCTGGTCCCGGGGGCTCGCGGTGCCGTCTCCGACCGCGTCGGCCGCCCGCGACGCGAGGTCGGCGAAGCCGCGGCGTGCGATGGCCGACAGCAGCTCCAGGTGGGTGGGGAAGTAGCGACGGGGGGCGCCGTGCGAGACACCCGCTCGCCGGGCGATCTCCCGCAACGTCAATGCCTGCACACCCTCAGTGGTCACCAGGTCGACGCCGACGTCCACCAGCCGGGCGCGCAGCCCTGTCTCCGGATCAGTCATAGACACTGTCTACCAGTAGTGCGTAGACAGTGTCTACTAGGGAATACGCGGCCTCGTCAGATGAGTTGACGGGTGTATGACCGAGGACGCCACGCAGAACGCACTGCTCACACTGCTTGCCGAGAGCCACGGTGGGGTGCTCGTCACCCTCAAACGCGACGGCCGACCGCAACTGTCGAACGTCAGCCATGCCTATTACCCGGATGAGCGTGTCATCCGGGTCTCGGTCACGGACGACCGCGCGAAGACCCGCAATCTGCGCCGGGACCCACGGGCGTCGTACCACGTGACCAGCGCCGACCGGTGGGCCTACACGGTCGCCGAGGGCACGGCCGACCTCTCGCCCGTCGCGCAGGACCCGTACGACGAGACGGTCGAGGAACTCATTCGGCTCTATCGCGACGTATCAGGTGAGCACCCCGACTGGGACGACTACCGCGCCGCCATGGTCCGCGACCGGCGCCTGGTGCTGCGGCTTCCGGTGGAGCGGGTGTACGGCAATCCCACAAGGCCGTGAGCAGACTGGCGGGCCAGCCGCGGTCAACAATGAGGTAGGTGATCGATCGGACGGGTTCGGAGCCAGTACGAGCGGGCCGCGATGGTCAGCGCGACGCCGTAACCGGCGAAGCCGCCCCGCAGACCAGGGCCGCCAGTGCGCCCACCGCTACGACAGCCCAGTCGAGCGTGGCGTCCCCTTGGATGCTGCCGTCCTGGAACAGCGGTATCCCGCTCAGTGCGCATGCGAGGCCGAAGGCGCCGTAGACCGCCGCCCACAGCACTGACACCCAGCTGACCCAGCGCGGCCATCCCTGCCAACACACATGCCAGAAAGTCCCCAGCGTCCGTCCATCACCAGCCATACCCCGAACGTCGCATCGACCGCCGTGATGGGGCGTCAACCGCTCGGACGATCCGCCTCCCCCTGCCGGGTGAGTGATCTCCGGCAGCCTTCAAGGCCACGCGGGCGGCCCGATGATGCGTGGGCCGCCCGCGCGCGTGCGTTCGCAGGGCGTGGGAGTGGCGTACCGTCACCGCAGCGCGGCTGCCGCCTCCAGGCGAGCTGCGCCGATTCCGTGAGTCAGGTCGCCGTCAGAGGTCGAACTCGTGCGGCGGCAGGTTGAGCGCGAAGCACGCCTCGCGGACGACCGCCTGCTCGTCCTTGTCGAAGTCCCCGTCCGCGCCCCCGATGACGATGCCGATCTGGATGACGGCACGCGCCTCGGCGGGCTTCTTCTTCGCCTTGCCGATCTCCTGCAGCACGCTGACCTTGCCGAAGTCGAAGTCGGCGGCCAGCTTGTTCAGGTTGTCCTCGAAGCGGCGGCGCAGGTCGTCCGCCGGGAAGTTCTGCAACACCTCGTTGGTGGCGATGAGCTGGGCCACGCGCTGGCGTTCGGACGGATCCACGGTGCCGTCCGCTGCCGCCACGAGCGCGCACATGGCCATGCTCGCGTCGCGGAAGGCGCCGCTCTTCAGATCGTTCTTCTTCGCCTCGAGCTGGGTCTGCATCGTCGACGCGGATTCCTTGATGCGGTCCCACAGGGCCATGAGAACTCCCTACGTTGTCGAGGCGGGCCGCCCCGTTCGGCGGTCCGTCACCTCTCTCGTTTCTACAGCAACGTAGAGACAAACTTGCGAGACGGCACAAAAGTTCCGGCCGTGCGCCATTCCGTGATCACGCTCGGCCCGCGCTCAGGGGGACCGGCGCGGGTCCCTACTCCTTGGCCGACTCGACCGCGTGGCCGCCGAACTGGTTGCGCAGGGCGGCGATCATCTTCATCTGCGGGGAGTCGTCCTGCCGGGAGGTGAACCGGGCGAACAGCGACGCCGTGATGGCCGGCAGTGGCACGGCGTGGTCGATGGCCGCCTCGACGGTCCAGCGGCCCTCGCCGGAGTCCTGCGCATAGCCGCGCAGCTTGTCCAGGTGCTCGTCCTCGTCGAGGGCGTCGACCGCCAGGTCCAGCAGCCAGGAACGGATGACCGTGCCCTCCTGCCAGGAGCGGAAGACCTCGCGGACGTTCTCCACCGAGTCGACCTTCTCCAGCAGCTCCCAGCCCTCGGCGTAGGCCTGCATCATCGCGTACTCGATGCCGTTGTGGACCATCTTGGAGAAGTGCCCGGAACCGACCTTGCCGGCGTGGACGTAGCCGTACGGGCCCTCCGGCTTGAGCGCGTCGAAGATCGGCTGGAGCCGGTCGACATGCTCCTTGTCGCCGCCGACCATGAGGGCGTAGCCGTTCTCGAGGCCCCAGACGCCGCCGGAGACTCCGGCGTCGACGAAGCCGACGCCCTTCGCGCCCAACTCCCTGGCGTGCTTCTCGTCGTCGGTCCAGCGGGAGTTGCCGCCGTCGACCACGGTGTCACCGGGGGACAGCAGGTCGGCGAGTTCGTCGATGACGGACTGCGTCGGGGCGCCGGCCGGAACCATCACCCAGACCACACGCGGCCCTTCGAGCCTTTCGACCAGTTCGGTCAGGCCGCTGACGTCGGAGACGTCGGGATTGCGGTCGTAGCCGACGACGGTGTGGCCCGCGCGGCGGATCCGCTCGCGCATGTTGCCGCCCATCTTGCCAAGACCGATGAGTCCGATCTGCATGTCTGCTCACTTCCTCCTGAGCGTGCGGTACGCGGCCACGAGGGCTGCGGTGGAGGGGTCGAGACCGGGCACGTCCGTACCGTCGGTGAGGGCGGGTTCGACGCGCTTGGCGAGGACCTTGCCGAGTTCGACGCCCCACTGGTCGAAGGAGTCGATGTTCCAGATCGCGCCCTGGACGAACACCTTGTGCTCGTAGAGGGCGATGAGCTGGCCGAGGACCGAGGGGGTCAGCTCCTCGGCGAGGATGGTGGTGGTGGGGTGGTTGCCCTTGAAGGTGCGGTGGGGTACCTGCTCCTCCGGTACGCCCTCCGCACGCACCTCCGCGCTCGTCTTGCCGAAGGCGAGTGCCTGGCCCTGCGCGAACAGGTTGGCCATCAACAGGTCGTGCTGCGCCTTGAGTTCACCGCTGAGTTCATCGACCGGGTTGGCGAAGCCGATCAGGTCGGCCGGGATCAGCCTGGTCCCCTGGTGCAGCAACTGGTAGTAGGCGTGCTGGCCGTTGGTGCCGGGCGTGCCCCACACCACCGGGCCGGTCTGCCATTCGACCGGGCTTCCCGAGCGGTCCACAGACTTCCCGTTGGACTCCATGTCCAGCTGCTGCAGATAGGCGGTGAACCTGGACAGGTAGTGCGAGTAAGGCAGCACGGCATGCGACTGAGCGTCGAAGAAGTTGCCGTACCAGACCCCCAACAGTCCGAGGATCAGCGGTGCGTTGGACTCAGCGGGCGTGGTGCGGAAGTGCTCGTCGACGAGGCGGAAGCCGTCGAGCATCTCCTGGAACCGCTCGGGGCCGATCGCGATCATCAGTGACAGGCCGATGGCGGAGTCGAACGAGTACCGTCCGCCGACCCAGTCCCAGAACTCGAACATGTTGTCGGGGTCGATGCCGAACTCGGTGACCTTCGCGGCGTTGGTCGACAGGGCGACGAAGTGCCGTGCGACCGCCTTCTCGCTGTTCAGGCCCGCAAGGAGCCAGGAGCGGGCCGAGGTCGCGTTCGTGATGGTCTCGATCGTGGTGAACGTCTTGGAGGCGACGATGAACAACGTCTCCGCCGGGTCCAGATCGCGTGTGGCCTCGTGCAGGTCGGCGCCGTCCACATTGGAGACGAAACGGACCGTGAGATCGCGGTCGGTGAAGGCGCGCAGCGCCTCGTAGGCCATCGCCGGACCCAGGTCGGAGCCACCGATACCGATGTTGACGACATTGCGGATCCGCTCGCCGGTATGGCCGGTCCACTCGCCCGAGCGGACCCGGTTCGCGAAGGCGGCCATCTTGTCGAGCACCGCGTGGACCTTGGGCACCACGTTCTCGCCGTCGACCTCGATCACGGCATCGGCCGGAGCGCGCAGCGCGGTGTGCAGGACGGCTCGGTTCTCGGTGACGTTGATCCGCTCGCCGCGGAACATGGCGTCCCTGAGCCCGAACACATCGGCGGCGGTGGCGAGTTCCTGGAGCAGGGCGAGGGTTTCGTCGGTGATCAGATGCTTGGAGTAGTCGATGAGCAGGTCCCCGACCCGCGCCGTGTAGCGCTCGGCGCGCTCGGGATCCCGGTCGAACAGCTCACGCAGGTTCGGGTGCAGCAGTGTGCCCGCGCGGTGGTCCTCCAGGGCCGTCCATTCAGGGCGGTGGGTGAGGCTGGGGCGGTCAGACATGGCTGACGTTCTCCTTGAAGTCCGCGCCGCGCAGGGCGATGGCGTACATCTCGTCCGCGTCGAGGCGGCGTAGCTCCTCGGCGATCAGTTCGGAAGTGGGGCGCACCTTCAGCGCCATGGTGCGTGAGGGCTGGCCCGGCAGGGTGAGCATGGCCAGTGGGCCCTCGGGGCGGTCGATGACGATCTCACCCTGCCCGGTGCCCAGGCGGACGGCCGTGACGACCGGCCCGGCGGTGACGACCCGCTCGACGGGTACCCGGAGACGGGCCTCCAGCCAGCGGGCCAGCAACTCGGCGCTCGGATTGTCGACCTCGCTCTCGACAGCCGCCGAGGTCACCTTCGTACGGGCCTGGTCGAGCGCCGCGGCCAGCATCGACCGCCAGGGCGTCAGCCGGGTCCACGCCAGGTCGGTGTCGCCCGGCGCGTACGACGAGGCCCGGACATCCAGCGCGGCCAACGGGGTCTCGACGGCGTACAGGTCGGTGATCCGGCGCTGGGCGAGGGCGCCCAGCGGGTCCTTGGACGGGTTGTCCGGGGCGTCCGCCGGCCACCACACGACGACGGGCGCGTCCGGCAGCAGCAGCGGCAGGACCACCGAGTCGGCGTGGTCGGACACCTCGCCGTACAGCCGCAGCACGACCGTCTCGCCGGTACCCGCGTCCGCACCCAGGCGGACCTCGGCGTCAAGGTGTGGCCGTGTGCGGTCGCGCGAGGTGCGGGAGTGTCGCTTGATGACGACCAGGGTGCGCGAGGGGTGCTCGCGCGAAGCTTCCTCGGCCGCCTTGATCGAGTCGTACGCGTTCTCCTCGTCGGTCGCGATGACCATCGTCAGGACCATACCCACGGCTGGGGTGCCGAGGTCGTGGCGCCCCTGCACCAGTGCCTTGTTGATCTTGCTTGCCGTGGTGTCGGTCAGATCGATCTTCATGGCCTGCGCCAGCTCCGTCCGTCTCGTGCGAGCATCTCGTCGGCTTCCTTGGGACCCCAGGTGCCCGAGGGATACTGCGCGGGCTTGCCGTGGGCGGTCCAGTACTCCTCGATAGGGTCGAGGATCCTCCAGGACTCCTCCACCTCCTCGGTGCGGGGGAAGAGGTTGGCGTCGCCGAGTAGTACGTCCAGGATCAGCCGCTCGTACGCCTCCGGGCTGGACTCGGTGAACGACTCGCCGTAGGCGAAGTCCATCGTGACGTCCCGGAGCTCCATCGAGGTACCCGGCACCTTCGATCCGAAGCGGACTGTCATGCCCTCGTCGGGCTGCACCCGGATGACGATCGCGTTCTCGCCGAGTTCCTCGGTGGCGGTGGTGTCGAAGGGGGAGTGCGGGGCACGCTGGAAGACCACCGCGATCTCGGTGACCCGGCGGCCCAGGCGCTTGCCCGTGCGCAGGTAGAAGGGCACGCCCGCCCAGCGGCGGTTGTCGATCCCGAGCTTGATCGCGGCGAAGGTGTCCGTGGTGGACCCGGTGTCGATGCCCTCTTCCTGGAGGTAGCCGTCCACCCGCTCGCCGCCCTGCCAGCCGACCGCGTACTGTCCGCGCACGGTATGGCTGCCGAGGTCCTCCGGAAGCCTCACCGACTTGAGGACCTTCAGCTTCTCGGTGACCAGCGCCTCGGCGTCGAAGGCGATGGGCTCCTCCATGGCGGTGAGGGCCATCAGTTGGAGCAGATGGTTCTGGATGACGTCCCGGGCGGCGCCGATGCCGTCGTAGTAGCCGGCCCGGCCGCCGATGCCGATGTCCTCGGCCATAGTGATCTGCACGTGGTCGACATACGACCGGTTCCATATCGGCTCGTACATCTGGTTGGCGAAGCGGAGCGCCAGGATGTTCTGGACGGTCTCCTTGCCGAGGTAGTGGTCGATGCGGAACACCTGGTCGGGCTCGAACACGTCGTGCACGATGGCGTTCAGCTCGTGCGCGCTGGCCAAGTCGTGGCCGAACGGCTTCTCGATGACCGCGCGCCGCCACGAACCCTCGGGCGCGTCTGCCAGCCCGTGCCTCTTGAGCTGCCGCACGACCTTCGGGAAGAACTTCGGCGGTACGGAGAGATAGAAGGCGTAGTTGCCACTGGCGCCCCGGGAGACGTCCAACTCATCGACGGTGTCCCGCAGTTGTTCGAACGCTTCGTCGTCGTCGAAGGTGCCCGGAATGAACCGCATGCCCTCGGCGAGCTGCTGCCAGACCTCCTCACGGAAGGGCGTACGGGCGTGCTCGCGCACCGCGTCGTGCACCACCTGAGCGAAGTTCTGGTCCGCCCAGTCACGCCGGGCGAAGCCGATCAGGGAGAAGCCCGGCGGAAGCAGACCACGGTTGGCCAGGTCGTAGACCGCCGGCATCAGCTTCTTGCGGGACAGATCCCCGGTGACGCCGAAGATGACCAGGCCGGAGGGACCGGCGATACGGGGCAGACGACGGTCACGCGGGTCACGCAGGGGGTTGCTCCAAGCGGAGGCGAGGACCGACCCGTCGGCCTCTCCGACCACAGGAGCAGCGATCCGCCCGGCCTCCGGAGCCTTGGCCTTTCCGGCCGCGGGCGCCTCGGTCTCCGGGGTCACGGTCTCGGCCTCCGGAACCTCTGTCACCGGGGCCTCGGCCACAGCGGCTGCCCGAGCAGCCGCCTCCACCGCCGGACTCGTTGCTTCGGGAAACTTCCTGTTCATTCCCCCTCGACCTCCTTGTTCCTCAAGGGTGCCGTCATGGCCTTCGGCAGGCCCTGCGATGCCACTTCGAACGTGGCGATGCCCTCTTCGGGCAGGCGCTTCAGGGGTTCCGCGGCTGCGGTTGTTTCGGTCACTGTGATCATCTTCTTTCTTGCAGTCGGATCAACCGCGGAGGGCGGCCAGGGATTCCCTGGCGACGGCCACGCTCTCAGAGGTGAGGCCGATTCGGCGATACCGCCCGGGTACCCCCGCCCTCGGCCCCCAGGTACTCACGCGCGGCGGCCTCCGAGGCGGTAGCGACGATGATCACGTCCGGGTTCCGGTTTCCGCCGAGGCCCACCGGTGGTTGTGCGGCCCTCGTTGCTGTCACGCGCCCACACCTGACGGCCCTGCCCATGGACGCGTGTCCGAATCCACCGAAAGGTTCCCTCGGCGCGGGTGACATTGCGAACGGGAATTCCCCTCGCGCGCCGCAACTGCGCTCCATGATCTCGCGTGTACTTTCCATGGCGGGCTCATGAAACGGGATCCGCGCTCTCAACCAGGGGGAATCACATGCGTGTTCAGAAGTCCCGCAAGACGTCGGCCGTCGCCACGCTCGCACTCGTGGCGGGGCTCTCGCTCACCGCCTGCAACAGCAACGGCGACGGTGGTGGCAAGGGCGACGGGGCGAACTCAGCTCCGTCGGCCTCGGTTTCCTCCGATGGATCCGCCACGGGCGCGGGCAGTGGTTCGGCGGATGGAGGTTCGGGAGCGACAGCCACCACGCCGGGCAATTCCGCGAGCTCCAAGGCGAGTTCGGGGTCAGGCAGCACGCCCGGAGGACCCGGTGCCGGCGCGCGCTCCGCAGCGTCCTGCAAGACCGCGAACCTGACCTTCGCCAAGGGCTCCTCCCACGCCCAGGGCGACTACAGCCACATCGTCATCAGGCTCACCAACTCCGGCTCGGCCGCCTGTTTCCTGCGCGGCTTCCCGGGACTGGACCTCGTCGGCAAGGACGGCCGAGTGAGCGCCCGGCGCTCCGCCCACACCCCGAAGACCGTCACCCTCGCCCCGGGCCGGAGCGCGAACTTCGACCTGAGGGTGCCGCAGAACAAAACCGGCGGCAGCGGTGTGACCTTCACCAGCGCGGTGATCACCCCGCCCGACGAGACGCACGCGCACACCCTGCCACTGACCGTGAACCTTCCCGTTCAAGGGGACGGCGCCGGCAGCCAGGCCGTGGTCGTCGGTCCCGTCACCCGGTAGCCGCCAGGCCCCGAGAGCCTGGCCCCGTGGCGTCCGACGCTCCCGTGGACGCGGCGACCCGCCCGCCTCCTGCTTCCCGGAGGCGGGCGTCGCGGCGATCGTGGCGGGAAGGATACAAGCGTGAAGCTGACGATTCTGGGCGGCGGCGGATTCCGGGTACCGCTCGTGTACGGAGCGCTCCTCGGGGACCGCGCCGAGGGCCGTGTCACCCGTGTCGTCCTGCACGACCTGGACTCCGGGCGACTGTCCGCCGTGAGCCGGGTCCTGGCCGAGCAGGCGGCGGGCGTGCCCGACGCACCCGAGGTGACCGCCACGACCAACCTCGACGAGGCGCTGCGCGGCGCCGACTTCGTCTTCTCCGCGATCCGCGTCGGTGGTCTGCGGGGCCGGGCCGACGACGAACTGGTGGCCCTTGCGGAAGGCGTGCTCGGTCAGGAAACGGTCGGCGCGGGCGGCATCGCGTACGGCCTGCGCACGGTCCCGGTCGCCGTCGACATCGCCCGGCGCGTGGCCCGGCTCGCCCCCGACGCCTGGGTCATCAACTTCACCAATCCGGCGGGCCTTGTCACCGAGGCCATGTCCCGTCACCTCGGCGACCGCGTCATCGGCATCTGCGACTCCCCGGTCGGACTCGGCCGCCGTGTCGCCCGTGTGCTCGGCGCGAACCCGAACGAGGCGTGGATCGACTACGCCGGCCTCAACCACCTTGGCTGGTTGCGCGGCCTGCGCGTGGGCGGACGCGACGAACTCCCGCGTCTGCTCGCCGACCCGGAACTGCTGGGCTCCTTCGAGGAGGGCAGACTCTTCGGCGTCGAATGGCTGCAGTCCCTGGGCGCGATCCCCAACGAGTACCTGCACTACTACTACTTCAACCGGGAAGCCGTACGCGCCTACCAGAACGCGGAGAAGACCCGTGGCGCCTTCCTGCGCGACCAGCAGGAACGCTTCTACGAGGAGATGAAGCGTCCGGACACCGCCGCGCTGACGACCTGGGACCGCACCCGGTCCGAGCGCGAGGCCACATACATGGCCGAGAACCGGGAGACGGCCGGGGCAGGCGAGCGCGACGTCGACGATCTCTCCGGAGGTTACGAGAAGGTGGCCCTCGCTCTGATGCGCGCCATCGCCCGCGACGAGCGCACCACCCTGATCCTCAACGTGCGCAACCGCGGCACGTTGTCCGTGCTGGACCCGGATGCGGTCATCGAAGTCCCCTGTCTGGTGGACGCAGGCGGCGCGCACCCCGTCACCGTCGACCCGCTGCCCGGCCACGCCACCGGCCTGGTGTGCGCGGTCAAGGCGGTCGAGCGCGAGGTGCTGTCCGCGGCGGACTCCGGCTCCCGCACGACGGCGGTGAAGGCGTTCGCACTCCACCCGCTCGTCGACTCCGTCAACGTCGCCCGGCGGCTCGTCGACGGCTACACCGCCGTCCACCCCGGCCTCGGATACCTCAAGTAGCCAAGTCAGGAGGCCCACTCATGCACGACGAACGCCGCCGGATCGAGGAACGCGCCGCACGCGTCCACCACCAGCGCGTCAAGCCTGCGATCTACGCGGCCTCCGTCCCCTGCACGGTCGAGGCCTGGCAGGCACCGGGCGAGCCGGTGCCGTTCGCGGAGGCCGCCGCTGCGCCGTACGAGCCCTTCGCGATGGGCACCCCGTGGGGGCCGCCCTGGGGCACGACCTGGTTCCGGGTGCGCGGACAGGTCCCCGCCGAGTGGGCTGGAAGGCGTGTCGAGGCCGTCATCGACCTCGGCTTCGTGGGCGACTGGCCGGGCAACCAGGCGGAGGCCCTCGTCCACCTCACGGACGGGACACCCCTGAAAGCGGTCAACCCGCTCAACCAGTACGTGCCGATCGCCAACCCGGCGGCCGGCGGCGAGGAGATCCACTACCTCGTCGAGGCCGCATCCAATCCCGACATCCTCGCGGACGAGTTCGCGCGCCCGACCCCGCTCGGTGACCCGCTCACGGCCGGCGACAAGCCGCTCTACACCTTCCGGCGCGCTGACATCGCGATCCTCGACGAGCAGGTCTGGCATCTCGACCTGGACCTCCAGGTGCTGCGCGAACTGATGGTGGAACTCGACGAGCACGACCCGCGCCGTCACGAGATCACGTACGCCCTCGACCGGGCGCTCGACCTGCTGGACCTGGACGACGTCTCCGGCTCGGCGGCGGACGTGCGTGATGCGCTGGGGCCGACCCTGTCCAAGCCGGCGCACGCCAGCGCCCACACGATCTCCGGCGTCGGCCACGCGCACATCGACTCCGCCTGGCTCTGGCCGATCCGCGAGACCAAGCGCAAGACGTCCCGGACCTTCTCCAACGTCACCTCGCTCGCCGACGAGTACCAGGAGTTCGTCTTCGCCTGTTCCCAGGCCCAGCAGTACGAATGGGTGCGGGACACCTACCCGCGCGTGTGGGCCCGCATCCAGGAGTCGGTGAAGAAGGGCCAGTGGGCGCCGGTCGGCGGTATGTGGGTCGAGGCCGACGGCAACCTGCCCGGCGGCGAGGCGACCGCCCGGCAGCTCATCCACGGCAAGCGGTTCTTCATCGAGAACCTCGGCATCGAGACCAAAGGCGTGTGGCTGCCGGACTCCTTCGGCTACAACGCGGCCTATCCGCAGCTCGCCAAGCTCGCCGGAAACGAGTGGTTCCTGACCCAGAAGATCTCCTGGAACCAGACCAACACGTTCCCCCACCACACCTTCTGGTGGGAGGGCATCGACGGCACCCGCATCTTCACCCACTTCCCGCCGGTCGACACCTACAACGCCCGCTTCAGCGGCGAGGAGATGTCCCGCGCGGCGCGCAACCATCGGGACAAGGGCCGCGCCACACGATCCCTGGCGCCCTTCGGCCATGGCGACGGCGGCGGCGGCCCCACCCGCGAGATCATGGAACGCGCCCGGCGCCTGAAGGACCTGGAGGGTTCCGCGAAGGTCGTCGTCGAGCACCCCGACGCGTTCTTCAAGGCGGCCCGCGAGGAGTACCCGGACGCCCCGGTGTGGGTCGGTGAGCTTTACCTGGAGCTGCACCGTGCCACCTATACGACCCAGGCCCGCACGAAGCAGGGCAACCGCCGCTCGGAACACCGGCTCCGTGAAGCCGAGCTGTGGGCGACGACGGCCGCGGTGCACGCGCCCGGCTACTCCTATCCGTACGGGAAGCTCGACCGGCTGTGGAAGACGGTCCTGCTGCACCAGTTCCACGACATCCTGCCGGGGTCGTCGATCGCCTGGGTGCACCGGGAGGCGGAGGCCGAATACGCGCGTGTGGCGCTTGAGTTGGAGGAGCTGACGGCCGAGGCGGTCGGCGCGCTGGGCGCGGGCGGGACCCGGGTCTTCAACACGAGCCCGTACGACCGTGCCGAGGTGGTCCGTACGGCCGAGGGCGCGCCGGTGTACGTAGAGGTGCCCGCGAGCGGCAGCGCGCCCCTGGCCGCCGCCGAGCCCCCGCGGCCGGTGACCGTCACCGGCCGCGTCCTCGACAACGGGCTGGTCCGGGTGGAGGTGGACGAGGACGGCACACTCGCCTCCGTACGTGACCTGCGCGCCGACGGACGCGAAGTCCTCGCCGGCAAGGGCAACCTGCTGCGCCTGCACACCGACCTCCCGAACTACTGGGACGCCTGGGACATCGACAAGCACTACAGGAACCGCTACACGGACCTGCTGGACGCGGAGTCGGTCACGGTGACCGAACAGCACCCACTGGCCGCCGCGATCCGCGTGGAGCGGAGCTTCGGCAACGGGTCGAAGATCAGCCAGACGATCACCGTCCGTGCCGGTAGTCCCCGTATCGACATCGAGACCGACATCGACTGGCACGAGGCCGAGAAGATCCTCAAGGCCGGCTTCCCGGTGGACATCCGGGCACCCCACTCCTCCGCGGAGATCCAGTTCGGCCATGTCCAGCGACCCACCCACATCAACACCAGTTGGGAGGCCGCCCGCTTCGAGGTCTCCGGCCACCGCTGGGTGCACATCGGTGAACCCGGTTACGGCGTCGCGGTCATCAACGACTCCACATACGGCCACGACGTCTCCCGGACGGTGCGCGCAGACGGAGGGACGACGACCACGATCCGCCTCAGCCTGGTCCGCGCCCCGCGGATCCCGGACCCCGGCGCGGACCAGGGCAGGCACCACTTCACGTACTCCCTGCTCCCCGGCGCGAGTATCGAGGACGCCCTCGCGGAGGGCTACGCCCTCAACCTGCCGCTGCGTGTCGGGGACGCGGCGGGCGCGCCGGAACCGGTCGTCTCCGTGGACGGCGAGGGCGTGACCGTCGAGGCGGTGAAGCTCGCCGACGACGCATCGGGTGATGTCGTGGTGCGCTTGTACGAGTCCCGCGGCGGACGCGCCACCGGCACCCTGCGCACGGGCTTCCCGCTCGCGGGCGCCCATGTCACCGATCTGCTGGAGCGACCGCTCGAGGAGACCGTCACCGACGGCAACGCGGTGGCCGTCGCGCTGCGGCCCTTCCAGATCCTGACACTCCGTCTGCAGCGCGCGGACGCAGCCCGGTAGTGGGCGGGATTCGGGGGTGGCGAAGGCATACGTTCGGCGCCGCAACGTACCAGGTAGACGGCGCCCGTAACTTACGCGCCGGCACCTCTCCTGGCTCTCGCACTGTGTACGACCTGCGGCCGTTCCACGAACGCGGTGGCCGAACCAGAGGCAGGATCCTGGCGCGGGTCGCTCTTGTTTGTCGGCGGCCCGATGTGTTCTTGTTTCCCCATCCGGTTCTCGAAAGGGGCGACAGTGGAGTCGACGGACGGCCGTGGACAGCTGCTCGCCATCAGCGACCTGCACATCGGGTATCCCGAGAACCGCGCGCTCGTCGAGCGGATGCGGCCCACCTCCGAGGAGGACTGGCTCCTGGTCGCCGGTGACGTGGCGGAGACCGTAGCGGACATCCGCTGGGCCCTCGAACTGCTCGCCGACCGCTTCCGCAGAGTGATCTGGGCGCCCGGCAACCACGAGCTGTGGACCCACCACAAGGACACCGTCACCCTGCGCGGCGTCGAGCGGTACGAGCATCTGGTCGCCCTGTGCCGGGAGCTGGGCGTGACGACCCCCGAGGACCCCTACCCGGTATGGGAGGGGCCGGGCGGCCCGGTGGCCGTCGCACCGCTCTTCCTGCTCTACGACTACTCGTTCCTGCCGCAGGGCTGCACGACCAAGAAACAGGGCCTGGAGTACGCGCACGGCACCGGCATCGTGTGCACCGACGAGTTCCTGCTGCACCCCGACCCCTACCCGAGCCGTGAGGCGTGGTGCCGGGCCCGGGTCGCCGAGACCGAGCGCAGGCTCGAGGAGATCCCCGCCGATCTCTCCACGGTGCTGGTGAACCACTACCCGCTGGACCGGCACCCCACGGACATCCTGCGCTACCCCGAGTTCGCCATGTGGTGCGGCACCCGGTCGACCGCCGACTGGCACCGCCGCTTCCGGGTCGCCTGCATGGTTTACGGCCATCTGCACATTCCGCGGACCACCCATCACGAGGGCGTCCGCTTCGAAGAAGTGTCCGTGGGCTACCCCCGCGAATGGCGCCCGCGTCCGGAACCGCCCGGAAGGCTGCGCCTCATTCTGCCGTTGGAGGTTCAAGCAGGTGATCGAGGAGCTGCTCCCGAAGTCGGTCGTGGTCGTGGAGGCGCTCGGCGATGAAGCACTCGGCGACAGCAGCCCCCTCTTCCCCGAGGAAGCGGCGGTCGTTGCCCAGGCTGTCGAGAAGCGCCGCCGAGAGTTCACCGGCGTACGCGCGTGCGCGCGGCATGCGATGGAGAAGCTCGGCGTGCCGCCCCAGCCCGTGCTGCCCGGCCGACGCGGCGCACCGCGCTGGCCGGACGGGCTGGTCGGCAGCATGACGCACTGCGATGGCTACTGCGCCGCCGCGCTGGGCCGGGCGGACGAACTGGCCTCGCTCGGCATCGACGCGGAGCCCCACGACCGGTTGCCGGACGGCGTGCTGGACGCGGTGGCCCTGCCCGCCGAACAGGCCCGGCTGCGTGATCTCGCCCGCAGTCATCCGTCCGTCCACTGGGACCGGCTGCTGTTCAGCGCCAAGGAGTCCGTCTACAAGGCGTGGTTTCCCCTGACCGGGAAATGGCTCGACTTCCTGGAGGCGGACATCGAGATCGCCCCGGGCGCCGCCGCCGACGTGCCGGGCTCCTTCCGGGCGCGGCTCCTGGTGCCGGGCCCGGTGGTCGGCGGCCGCCGCGTCGAGGCCTTCGGCGGCCGCTGGACCGTACGGCGGGGGCTGGCCGTGACAGCCGTCGTCGTGCCTCACTCCTGACGGACGCCCGACGACCTCACGGACGCCACTTGGCGAGCAGCCGGAAGAACTCCTTGCCGGTGCCCGTGAGCCCCACCTCCGCAAGAGCCCGGTCCGCCTCGGCCAAGGCGGCGGTCGGGACGACGGGTGGTCGATGCGGGTCCGGCGCACTGTCGAAGGCTGCCCGCACAGTGTGCAGGAGGCGCAGGTAGGCCTGTACGGCGGCGCGTTGACGGTCGGTGAGTACGGCGGTCGGCATCGGTCGACTCTCCCCGGGTCGGCCGCGCGACGGGGTGCCGCGCGGCGGTACGTGCATTGCGAGCCCCGTACGCGGACAGCGCCGCGCACACTGTGGCACACCTCCAGCTTGCCGGTCCCCACTGACAATCTCGTTTCCCTGCCGCCGCGTTCGCCCTCTCGGCAGAGGCCCGATTCCCCCCCTGAAACCCCATGCCTTACTGGGGCCTGAGGGGGAGTGCGAGGGCATTTGGACGCCTCGTCGGCCGGACGTGGTGAGAGGTTGCGCGCTGTCGGGGCCTGGCCACCGGGTCAACGGCGTTACCGACGGGGCAGCCCCGTATCCCCGGCCACTCCGGTGACCGCCTCCCATTCGGCCTGGGTCAGCGGGGGTTCTTCCAGGCGCGCGCGGCGAGGGCCCCGTAGGACTGCCAGAACGACCGCCGGCCTTACCAGTTCGCTCAGTGGCTTCGACAGGGTGACCACGTCGAAGAACGCCCTGGCGACGAGCGGGCGGCCCGTGGCGGCCAGCATCAGGCGGTTGACGTAGGCGCCGAGAAGACGGTTCGCGATCCCTGGGGCCTTGCCGATCGCACCGGGGTAGTGGATGTCCGTACTGGTCGCGAACTCCCAGGCCGTCGCCACCGGACGGGCCACGGCCCGCTGAGCCCGCCGGGCCAGCCCCGGCTCCGTCAGCTTGTGCTCGGCCACGAGCCGGCCCAGCGCCAGCGCGCCCTGCGCGGCGACGGACAGCCCGTGCCCGTAGACCGGGTTGTATGTGGCCACCGAGTCGCCGATCGCCACGAACCCCTCGGGCCAGTCCTTGATCTTCTCGTAGAACCGGCGGCGGTTGACCGTGCTGCGCGTGACGACCGGATCGGACAGTGGCTCAGCGTGTGCGATCAGTTCGCCCACGACCGGATGCCGGACGCTGTTGCGCGCGAACGCCTCGAACTCCTCCGCAGTGGCGGGTGGTTCACCGCCCCGGGTACCCGACAGCGTCACCAGCCATCTCCCACCCTCGATCGGCTCGACGGTGGTGGTACGTCCCGGCACCGGCACCGTCGCGTCCGACTGCACGTTGACCAGCGGGAAGTCTTCTGTACCGGGCGGCGCCCGGAAGATCCGGCTGGAGTAGGTGAGCCCGGAGTCCACTTCCTCCAGCGGGGCCTCCGGCACACCCAGTGCCTTCAGCCAGACGGAGGCCCGCGAACCGCGCCCCGCGGCGTCGACGACCAGATCGGCCGCCAGTACGCGCTCCTGTCCGTCGTCCGTCCGCACGCGCACGCCCGTCACCCGCGACGCGTCGCCCTCCAGGGACAGCAGTTCGGTTTGCTGCAGCACGGTGAGGCGCTCGCTCTTGGTGACGCGTTCGCGCACTACCCAGTCGAGCAGATCACGGCTGCACGCGATCATGAATTGCATCTCGGGCCAGCGCCGGAACCAGCCCCGCGGCTGCATGGAAACGAGACTCGTCGGCAGCGGGATACGTCGGGCGCCCGCCGCAAGCCATGCGTCGGTGACGCCCGGCACCAGCTCCTCCATGGCGCGGACACCTCCGGACCAGATCACGTGCACGTGCCGAGCCTGCGGGAGCCCCTTGCGTCCCTCGGGGCCGTGCGGCAGGGTGTCCCGCTCGACGACAGTGACGTCGGCGTACGCGCTCAATGCCGCGGCGGCCAGCATGCCGGCCATGCCGCCGCCGATGACGACGGCCCGTCGGGGGGCTGCAGTTGAGAACGTGCTAGCGGGTTCGCTCATGGAAGTCGCTTCCTGGTCAGGTCCCGGCCGGCCCACGGGCGGCCGCGACGACGGGTGACTGACGCAGGGCGATCGACATCCGCACGAGGTCGCGTGGCCTCTCGGGGGATCCGGCCGGAGCGGTGTCCGCCCCCGCCGATGTGATCACTCTGCCCTCCGGGTCGGCGGCTTTCGCCCGTACTGCCACCGCAACCATCGCCGCGTCGGCCTCCGCCTGCGCCTGAGCGGGGTCGGAGCCCGCCGTCACGGCGGCGTCGTAGGCACGAGAGCGCACTGTGGAGTCGAAGTAGGGGTAAAGGCCGAGCATGCCGTCGTGGATGTCGGACTCCCGTTGTGTCACCTGCAGTTCGGCCGACGACCACCAGGAGATCCGCACCCTGTGGTGCGGGCGGGCGGACACCTGCTGCAGCTCCCGCCACAGCGGCCCGAGGAGGCGGAAGGTCGACCAGGTGTTCCAGCTGTCTCCTACACGCCGGCAGACCAGCGGGAGGCAGAAGCCGACAGCGCTGATCTGCGCTCCGGCGGAGGCCAGCACGGGCGCCGCGTCGCTGCTCAGATAGTCCAGGTCGTGTCCGTTCCAGCGGGCGACGACGGCACTCAACTTGGTCGTCAGATAAGCCAGGTTGAACAGGTAACCGACCACGATGATCAGCAGCCCGACCCGCAGCCAGCCGTGCACCTGAAGAGCCCAACGCCCACACATGATGTTCATCGCCACGCCCGCGACAGTGAGCGCGAGCAGGTACAGCACGATCATCTCGCGTACGAACGGCGTGTGGGCGTAGTACGTGTCGAAGTCCCGCAGCCGCTCCACCGGAGCGTCTCCCAGTACGAAAAGCGCGATCACCGTGATGATCACCACGCCGTACCCGATGACGATACGCCGGCTGAGGCGGCGGGTCGCGGCCGGCGGACCGCCGCGCCAGTTGATGACGAGTACCAGACAGGACGCACTGAACGCGCTGAGCAGGCAGTACACCAGGGGCGCCGAGACATTGGTGATGCCCGTGATGTCGTTGACCTTCGCGATCGTCGGTGGCGCCGCGAAGACGAAAACCAGCCCGGCCAGCACGATCAGCGCGCACACCGACCGCAGCAGTGGGTCGCGCCACGCGCGGATCATCGCGGGTGCCTTGACGGTCAGCGCCACACCCATCACGGCGGCTGGTACGTAGTAGGTGGAACCGTCCATGATATCGGTGCTCGTTCCTCAGCCCTGGGGTCCGCGATATCCCAGGGATGCCTCTATCCGGCCCGCCAGGTCGTCCCGCTTGACCGGCCCGCGCAGCGACGAACCAGCCAGCCAGGTACGGCACTTGCTGGCCAGCAGCAACCCGAAGCTCTCCGCCTCCTTCTCGTCGCAGAGGTCGAAGTGCGTACGGGCGGCGACCTTGTGCACGGTCGCCTGCAGATCGGCGGTGTCGCTCAGCAACCGCGCCGCGACGGCGGCTCCCTCCACATGGTGGCTGTGGTGCCCGGCGTTCAGGTGCCACAGTTCATGGCCGAGAATCACCAACTGGTGATCGGGTGCGGTGCGTTCCTCGATGACGACGAGGTCCTGGTCGGCCATGTCGAGCCAGAGACCGCTTGCCGTGCCGGGGGGGAAGGCGGCCGTGCGGAACCGGACGGGGCGGCCGCGGCGTCGGCTCATGCCGTCGCACAACGCGGCGTAGAGCTCGACCGGCTCCGTCGGTGCCGGGAGCGACAGCTCCGCGACCAACTCGCCGCACAGGCGGCGCATTTCCCTTCCGATGCCCACGGTTCTCCCCCCGGGTCAGGACTCGGGCCGCTTGACGCTCTCCAGAAGCATGTCCAGCCATTCCGCGACCTTGTCACGGTGCTGGTCGGTGGGCAGCTGGGCAGCCCGCCAGGCGATGCCGCGAACGCCGTGGTCCTGCAGCAGCCGCTCCAACGGGTCGTCGGTGGCCACGGCCGCCTCCCGCTCGGCGAGTTGCTGGAGGAGTTCCTGTTCGGAATGCTGGAGGACGTTCGTGAGGGCCTCGGGGTCCTCGGCCGTGAGGAACCCGGCATGCACTCCGAAGAAGCGCTGAATGGCGTCGCAGTGCTCCATGGTGGGGCGCCGGTCGCCATTGATGAGAGCACCTGCCTGCTGGCGCGACATGCCCGCGCCGTCGGCGATCTCCTGCTGGGTGTACTTGCGTCCGTTGGGCTTGAGCCGGGTGCGGCGCAGCAGGTCGAGCCGCTGCAGGAAGCGCTCCTGAAGATCAGGCTCCCCGGCGGGCACTCCACTCAGCAGCGTCTTCACCACCGGCTCCGGGACGCCGGATTCGACCGACAGGCGCGCGACGTCGAAGATCTCCGCATGCGGTATGCCCAGCCGGTCGGCGAGGACGGTGACACGGGCCACGACGGCTGGCAGCAGACCCGTCGCCGTGGCGCCCGGAACCTCGAAGCCATCCGTCACCGACAGGTCTCCTACGTCTCTCTCACATCGTTCTCATGGTCATCCGGAACCCCCCGGAGGTTAGCCGTTCCCTCGAACTCACATCCAGGTCTCGCCACAACTGTGGCGAGATTCAGCCGTCAACGGGCGTTAAATGCCACGATAGTTGACACGACTCGACCCGGGACAGCAGGATCGGGGCGCCGCGTGAAGGCCGCAAAGGCAAGAGGGGTGACCTCCCGATGGCGTATCAGGTAGGCGGGCAGCGGTCGCAGCCAAGGCCCCTCCCCGAGAGTGCGGAAGCACGGGCGTATCTGCGGGACTACGCCATGCTCCTCGAAGCCGCCCCCTTCCCGTCGCTCGTCTTCGACCACCGCTGGGACGTCGTCCTCGCCAACACCGCGTTCGAGACTCTCTTCGGCGGTGTCGCACCGCATCCGACGGCCATGCCGGGCGACAACTTCCTGCGGTTCGTGCTGTTCCACCCGGACGCGGGCACGATCCTGGGCGAGCACGAGTCGAACTGGTGTCTGCCGATGCTGGCACACTTCGCCGCGGCGGTGGAGCGGCACGGGCACGACCACGTGCTGCAGTCCATCCGCCGGGACATCGCTCAGGACCCCATCATGGAGGCCGCCTACCAGCACGGCCTGCCGCACTGGATTCGCATGGTCGGCCCGCACGCCGTGGAGCACGACGGGGCGGTACGTCCGCTGCTGCACCCCGACCCGCGCTGGGGTGGTGACTGCCGGGTGGTGGGGGAGACGCCCAAGACCCTCCAGGACATGGGCTACTCGCGACTGACGCTGGTTCTGAGGGAGGCACCCCGCCCGGCACCCGCCCCGCGCGGGTCGCGCCGCGCCCGGCGCGCAGCGAGCCACCTCAGCGTGGTACCCCTGTCACAGGAGTGACCCCCGGCGGAGCCCCGGATCCGTCGGCGTTCAGGTCGCCGACGGCACCGGGGCTCGTTCTGCGCCGTGAAGTCCGCTCTCCTGGTGAGTGAACCGGTCGGGTGCGCGGGACCGGCCGCGGTGGCCACGCACCCGTGCGTGTACGGGCGTTGGTCACAGCGCGAGCCGCAGCGCGATGAGCCGTGCCGTCGATTCCTCGACGCACCGCTCGACCAGTTCCCTGGCCCAGTCGTGGGCCCCGTCCTGTACCGCGCGAACGACCGAACGATGACGGCCGGCCACCTCCTCGCGATAGACGTCGTCCCCGAGGACGAGGCACAACAGCGCCCCGACCTCCGTCTGCAACGCCATCTGCTCCCGGGTGAGTCGGGCGGACTGCGCGGCCGCGGCCAGCTCCACGTGGAAACGGCCGTACACCCGACTGCGCGCCGCGGCGTCCTCGGCCGTTGCGAACTCGTCCATCGTTCGCCGTAGTTGATGGAGGTCGTCCGGTTCGGTGCGTTGGGCCGCGAGCCGGGCGGCGGCACCCGAGACGGCGGCCCAGTGGTCGACCAGGTCGCGCAACTCCTCCGTGCTCCAGCCTGCCAGCCGTGCCCTGAGCCGCTCCTCGGCCGGGTCTGCGGGCAGCGAGACGAAGCTGCCGCCGCCGCGCCCCCGCCGGGTGGTGACCAGACCCTGCTGTCGCAGTGCCACGAGAGCCTCTCGCAGGGTCACGGTCGACACGCCGAGCTGCCCCGCCAGTTCGCTCTCGCGGGGCAGTTGCTCCCCGTCGGCCAGGAGCCCGAGTTCTATGGCGTCGCTGAGCCGGCGGACCACTGTCTCCACGCGCGCCCGGGTGTCCACCGGAGTGAACACGACTCTCCGGGCCCCGAGTCCCGAGTTGTGCTTCACGGCCACCACCTTGTGCGTTGACTCAATCTTTACCTTCAGACAGACCCTCAACTTCGGGCTGAGACTTGAGGTTTGAACTATGACTTCATATCTTTTCGTTCCAACGTAAGAGTGCACCAGAAAGGTTCCCGTTCATGGAGGGAAGCGCGATCAGGCTGCAGGGACTGCGGAAGGCGTTCGGTAGTACCACCGCGGTGTCCGGGGTCGACCTGGAGATAGCCGACGGGGAGTTCTTCTCGATGCTCGGTCCGTCCGGCTCCGGCAAGACGACCGTCCTGCGCATGATCGCGGGCTTCGAGAGCCCCAGCTCCGGAACCATCGAGCTGGCCGGTCAGGAGGTCACCGGTCTCGCGCCCTTCGAGCGGGACGTGCACACCGTCTTCCAGGACTACGCCCTCTTCCCGCACATGACCGTCGAGCAGAACGTCGCCTACGGCCTCAAGATCCGCAAGATACCCAAGGCCGAGCGGCTCCAGCGGGCCCGCAAGGCGCTCGCTGACGTACGCCTCGAAGGCTTCGGCAAGCGGCGCCCGAGCCAGCTCTCCGGTGGCCAGCGGCAGCGGGTGGCACTGGCCCGAGCTCTCGTCGGCCGCCCCCGTCTGCTGTTGCTCGACGAGCCGCTCGGCGCCCTCGACCTCAAGCTGCGCGAGCAGATGCAGGTCGAACTCAAGGCGCTGCAACGCGAGGTCGGCATCACCTTCGTGTTCGTCACCCACGATCAGGAAGAGGCCCTGACGATGAGTGACCGCATCGCGGTCTTCAACAAGGGCCGCATCGAACAAGTCGGCACCCCCGCCGAGATCTACGAGCGCCCCGCCACCGCGTTCGTCGCCTCCTTCGTCGGTACCTCGAACCTGCTCGAGGGCGAGGCGGCGAAGCGGGTCGTCGGCAGCTCGGGCACGTTCAGCATCAGGCCCGAAAAGATCCGGGTCCTCAAGGAATCCGCTCTCGCGGACGAGCCGGAACACGCCACCGCCACCGGCACCGTCGCCGAAGTGGTCTACCTGGGAGACGCCACCCGATTCCTCGTGGACCTCGACGAGGGCGGCCGGCTCACCGCGCTCCAGCAGAATCTGGAGACCTCCTCCGAGGACGTCGCCGCCTATCGCGGCACCCGGGTGTGCCTCCAGTGGAACCGCCGCCACACCATCCAGGTCCCTGACGCCCGCTGACCCCCCCCACGCCAGTCCCTGTCACCTATGGAGTACTTCGTGCGCCTCACTCGTCCCCTCCAGGCCGCCGCCGCCGTCGCGGTGCTGTTCGCGGCCACCGCCTGCGGCTCGTCCGACTCGGGCGGCTCGTCCTCGTCCACGGGCCTCAACCCGCCCGATCTGAAGGCGCAGTCGAAGCTGGGCAAGACCGAGGGACAGGTCAACCTCATCGCCTGGGCCGGCTATGTCGAGGACGGCTCCAACGACCCCAAGGTCGACTGGGTCAGTGACTTCGAGAAGCAGACGGGCTGTCAGGTCCGCTCCAAGGTCGCGGCCAGCTCGGACGAGATGGTCAAGCTGATGAAGACCGGCGAGTACGACGCCGTCTCCGCCTCCGGCGACGCCTCCCTGCGCCTCATCGCCTCGGGTGACGCGGCCCCGGTCAACACCGACCTCGTACCCAACTACAAGGACGTGTTCAGCGACCTGAAGCTCCAGGCCTGGAACTCCGTCAAGGGCAAGGCCTACGGCATCCCGCACGGCCGCGGCGCCAACCTGCTCATGTACAACACCCAGAAGGTCAAGCCCGCGCCGACCTCCTGGTCCGCCGTCTTCGACGACGCGGCCAAGTACAAGGGCCACGTCACCGCGTACGACTCCCCCATCTACATCGCCGACGCGGCTCTCTACCTGAAGGCCACCAAGCCCGAGCTGAAGATCAAGGACCCCTACGCGCTCGACCAGAAGCAGTTCGACGCGGCGGTCGCCCTGCTGAAGAAGCAGAACCCGAACGTCGGTGAGTACTGGGGCGATTACCTCAAGGAGGTCTCCGCCTTCAAGAGCGGTGACTCCGTGGTCGGCACCACCTGGCAGGTCATCGCCAACCTTGCCGAGAGCGAGGGGGCCAAGGTCAAGTCCCTCGTCCCCAAGGAGGGTTCGACCGGTTGGTCCGACACCTGGATGGTGTCCGCGAAGGCCAAGCACCCCAACTGCGGCTACAAGTGGCTGGACTGGGTCATCTCGCCGAAGGTGAACGCCCAGATCGGCGAGTACTTCGGCGAGGCGCCGGCCAACTCCAAGGCTTGTGCCGAGACCAGCGACAAGAACTTCTGCACCACCTTCCACGCCGGCGACACGGCCTACTGGAAGAACATCGCCTTCTGGAACACGCCCATCGAGCAGTGCATCGACGGCCGTACCGACGTCAAGTGCGTGCCGTACGCCAAGTGGGTCCAGGCCTGGACCGAGATCAAGGGCTGAGGACACGACAATGACCGCCACCCAGCCTGCCGCCGGACGGACCCCCGTCCGGCGGCTCGCCGGGCTGCTGCACCGCCGCCGGCGGCTGCGGCTGTCCCTCCTGCTGACCGCCCCCCTGCTGTGGCTGGCCGTGCTCTACCTCGGCTCGCTGGCCGTGCTGTTCCTCTCGGCGTTCTGGACGACGAACTCCTTCACCTCCGAGGTGGTGAAGGTCTGGTCGACGGACAACTTCCACGCACTGCTGACGACACCCGTCTTCCACCAGGTGATCCTGCGCAGCATCGGCGTGGCCTTCGCGGTCACCGCCCTGTGCGCCGTGATCGCCTTCCCGCTGGCCTTCTTCACCGCGCGCGTCGCCCGGCCCCGGTGGCGTCCGCTGCTGGTGGTGGCGATCCTCACCCCGCTGTGGGCGAGCTACCTGGTCAAGGTCTACGCGTGGCGGCTGATCCTGTCCCAGGGCGGGCTCGCCGACTGGATGCTGAAGCCGTTCGGGCTGAGCGGACCGGGCTTCGGTCTCCCAGCGGCGATCATCACCCTCACCTACCTCTGGCTGCCGTACATGATCCTGCCGATCCACACGGCGCTGGAGCAGCTGCCCGCCAATCTCCTCGACGCTTCCGCGGACCTGGGGGCGCGGTCCGCCCGGACCTTCCGCTCGGTCGTGCTGCCGATGGTGCTGCCGTCCGTCGCCGCCGGCTCGGTCTTCACCTTCTCGCTCAGCCTCGGCGACTACATCACCGTGCAGATCGTCGGCGGCAAGACCCAGCTGATCGGCAACCTCGTCTACTCCAACATCGAACTGAACCTGCCGATGGCCGCCGCGCTGGGGACGGTTCCGGTGGTGGTCATCGTGTTGTACCTGCTGGCGATGCGCCGCACGGGCGCGCTCAGCAGCCTCTAGAAGAGGTCCCTCGTCATGCAACTGTCCCGCTCCGCGCGCATCGCGCTGCGCATCGCCGCCGGGATCGGCTTCGCGATCATCTACGTTCCGCTCGCGCTCGTCCTGGTCAACTCCTTCAACCCGGACCGCAGCGCGAGCTGGCCGCCGCCCGGGTGGACCTTCCACTGGTGGTCGACGGCCTGGGAGAACGCCGGGGCCCGCAACGCCGTCTGGGTCTCGCTGAAGGCGGGCCTGGGCGCCACGGCGATCGCGCTGCTGCTCGGCACACTGATCGCCTTCGCGGTGGCCCGGCACCGCTTCTTCGGCCGCAACGCCGTCTCCTTCGTGGTGGTCCTGCCGATCGCGCTGCCCGGTATCGTCACCGGCATCGCGCTCAACTCGGCGTTCGGCACGGTCCTCGAACCGCTCGGCGTCGGCCTCGGCCTGTTCACCGTGATCGTCGGACATGCCACCTTCTGCATCGTCGTCGTCTTCAACAACGTGGTCGCACGGTTGCGTCGCACCTCCGGCTCCTACGAGGAGGCGGCGATGGACCTGGGCGCCCACACCTTCCGGGCCTTCGTGGACGTCACGTTCCCGCTGGTGCGCTCGGCGCTGCTCGCGGGCGGCCTGCTCGCGTTCGCGCTCTCCTTCGACGAGGTCGTGGTGACCACCTTCACCGCCGGCCCAGGCGTCGAGACCCTGCCCATCTGGATCTTCAACAACATGACCCGCCCGCAGCAGGCCCCGATCGTGAACGTGGTGGCCGCGGTGCTCGTCCTCGCGTCGGTGATCCCGATCTACATCGCCCAGCGGCTGTCCGCGGACACGGCGACGGAGAGCAGGATCTAGTGCCGCGGCACTAGCACTCCGAAGCATTTCGGCCTGCGCGTGCCGGGGGAACGCAAGGGGGCCGACGCGTGCTCGCACACGTCGGCCCCCTTGCGTTCTCGCGAGTTCTAAAGCGCGGTGACGTGCTCCGACGGCGTCGGAGGCGTCGGCTGCTGAGGCAACAGCGACGGCCCGTGCGGGGCAGGGTGGGGCGCCAGCCCGAGCACCGTCACGACCGGGTGGCCACCGCCCGCCGTCGGCCCCGGCCGGCCAGGGTCGACCGCGGCCGCAAGAACCGGGCTCGGCGCCGGCCGCGACAGGGTCACCACCCCCCACGACGCCAGGCAGGCTCCGGCCGCCGCGAAAACCAGGCCTGCCGCGCCGCCCTGGAGGCGCTCGCCCAGCAGGGACAGCCCGATCATCGCCGCGGCGACAGGGTTCGCAAGGGTCACCACCGCGAGCGGGGCGCCCAGGCCGCCGCCCCGGTATGCCGCCTGCGACAGCAGCAGGCCACCCGCCGCGAACAGTGCCACCAGGAGTGCCACCACGACGACCTGCGCGCTGAGTATCGGCCCCGAGCGGTCCGTGGCCGCCACCGTCACCGTCTGCGTGAGAGCCGAGGCGACACCGGAGGCGAAACCGGAGGCGGTCGCGTGGCGCAGCCCGGGGCGGGCGCCCGTCGAACGGGGCCGAGACCGGGGAAAGGACAGCGCGCCGATCAGGACGGCGGTCGTACCGGCCACCGCCAGCGCCTCCGGAAGGCTCAGTACGTCCTCGGGCTCGGGTCCGGACGCCGTCACCAGTAGCGCGGCCAGACCGATCAGCGTGAGTGCCGTGCCCCGCCACTCGACCACGTCGACCCGGCGTCCGGCCGCTCGTGCCCCCAGCGGCACCGCGGCCACGAGAGTGAGCGCACCCAGCGGCTGGACCAGCATCAGCGGACCGAACTCGAGGGCAGCGACGTGCAACAGCGCGGCGGAGGCGTTCAGAACGACCGACCACCACCAGGCTCCGCGCGTCAGCAGCCGCAGCACCCCGGTGCCGGAGGTCCGGGCGAGCCGCTCCTGGGCCACGGCTGCCGCCGCGTACGCGACGGCGGAGAACAGGGACAGGACAACGGCGAGGATCGTTGCGCTCATGGGCTGACCCCAGCCAGGTGGGAGTCGTCGGCCGACACGGTCCCGCCCGCCGGTGTGCCCCGGGCGGCCGACATGGGCCCGTCGGCCGCCCGGGGCACACCGGCCCTGGGCGACGGCACGGTGAGCGGCGCCTCGGAGACCGCCCCGCTCGGTGCGGGCGCCGGTACACGGACCACCGCCAGCGCGATGCCGAGCAGGACGGCCGCCGCGATCGCGTCCAACCAGTAGTGGTTCGCCGTGCCGACGATCACCACCAGGGTCAGCAGCGGATGCAGCAGCCACAGCGGGCGCCAGCGGGACCGGGTCGCCGCGATCAGACCGATCGCGACCATCAGTGCCCAGCCGAAATGCAGCGAGGGCATAGCGGCGAACTGGTTCGCCATCGAGTCGGTCTCGGGCACGGCCCCGTACACCGTCGGCCCGTACACCTGCCCGGTGTCCACCAGGTGTGCCACGTCGAGCATCCGCGGCGGGGCGAGCGGGAACGCGAGGTGCAGCACCAGCGCGGCGCCGGTGACCAGGGCGAGGGCCCGGCGGGCCCACAGATAGTGGTCGGGCCGCCGCAGGTACAGCCAGACGAGGAAGGCCGCGGTGGCCGTGAAGTGGACGGCCACGTAGTAGATGTTCGCGGCGCGGACGAGGGGGTCGCCGTGCAGCAGTGCGGACTGCACGGCACCCTCGCCCGGCAGATGAAGGAAGCGCTCCCACTGCCAGACGTGGTGCGCGTTGACGTGGGCCTCGACACTGTGGCCGTTCGCCAGCCGCCGGCCGAACTTGTAGACGAGGAAGAGCCCCGCGACCAGCAGGAGCTCGCGCAGGAGAGGCGGCCGGCGTATCGCGGCTGCCTCGCCACTCTCTGGCCCGGTGCGGGATTCCATCCCCGCCCCCTTTGCTGACGTGTGTGGGGTGGTGCGTGGTGAGCCCAGGACAAGATCCACTCGACAGACGAACGGGTCCTGTCCAAGACTCATCGAAACGGAAGTGTACCGATACGCTTCCGTACCGGTACAGTAATGTATCGATACATGAGCGTATCGATACATGCGTGTGTCGATAGACTGAGGTGTCTACCGGCCGGATCACGACGGAGCCGGCTCACGACGGAGGAGCGAAGCCATGACGTCGCAGGTAGCGGACGCGCCGGAGACGGTTGCCGCTTCGCGCCGTTCCAAGCTCACCCCTGAGCGCGAGCAGGAGTTCTTCGACGCCGTGCTCGACCAGATCCGCGAACACGGCTATGACGCCGTCACCATGGAGGGCGTCGCCGCCAGCACGCGGTGCAGCAAGTCGACGCTGTACCGGCAGTGGAAGACGAAGCCCCAGTTCGTGGCCGCCGCCCTGAGGGCCAACCGGTGCGTGCGGATCGCGGGCGTCGACACCGGTTCGCTCGCCGGGGACCTGCGCGGCGCGGCTCAGGCGGTCGCGGCGTGGTCCGGCCGTGACACCAAGCTGCTCCAGGCCCTCGGCCATGCCGTGACGCAGGACGAGGAACTCGCGCAGGCGCTGCGCGAGGCACTCGTCGAGCCCGAGGTCAGGGCGCTCCAGGCGATCCTCCGCCGCGGAGTGGAGCGCGGGGAGGTGGCCGCCGATCATCCGGCATTGGAGTACGTCCCCGTGCAACTGCTCGGCGTGCTACGAGTCCGCCCGGTGCTGGAGGGGCGGTACGCGGACGAGGAGTACCTCGCGCGCTTCGTCGAGGCGGTGCTGCTTCCGGGACTGGGAGTGGCATGAGGCCCGGGCCGCCGTCCGCGGGATGACCGGACGGCGGCCTGCTTGCGCCCGCACCGTGGGGACGGGGGCGGCGCGCATCCCCGGCCGGGTGGGGTTCCTCTCAAGCAGAGGGGCACCCCACCCGGCCGCACTACGCCAGGGTCCGGGTGCCGACGGCTCGGATGTGCTATCCGTCGACGCCAACGGAAGACGCTCGGTATGCGGCATCCGTCACGAAGGACGAAAGCCGTCGAGTGCCAAGGCGGTTGACGATCGACGGCTGCCACCGGGCCCGGCCCTCGGCACCTCGCGTCGCCCTCGGACACCTCGCGTCACCCGTCTCGGCAACAGGTGTCCCGACCTGTCTCCACTGGAACCCGAGGACGGCTAGGCTCGTTGTCTGTACGTCGTTTGGGCGACCTGGGGAGGGAGCGGGATGACGGAGGCACGGCCCGACACGGTCGCCTCGGCTTCCCTGTGGGAACGTGACGCGGAACTCACCGCCGTCACCGAGGCGATCGACGCCCTGCGCGACGACTCCTCGCCTTCGGCGGCGGGAAGCCTGCTGATGTTCACCGGAGAGGCCGGCATCGGCAAGACCGCGCTCCTCGGCGAGACACGCCGCATCGCGGAGGAACGGGGCTGCACGGTCTGGTCGGCCCGCAGCGGCGAGACGGTCACCTCCGTCCCCTTCAATGTCGTACGACAACTCCTCCAGCCCGCGCTGCTCTCCCTGATGCCGGAGGAGGCGCGCGAATACCTGGGCGACTGGTACGACATCGCCGGCCCCGCCCTCGGGATAACGGAGCCCGGCGAGCGGCAGGCCGACCCGCAGAGCGTGTGCGAGGGTCTGGTCGTGGCCGTCTCACGGCTCGCCAAGCGGGAGTGGCCGCTGGTACTGCTCATCGACGACGCGCACTGGGCCGACCAGGAGACCCTGCGCTGGTTGGCCGCGTTCGTCGAGCGACTCGCCGACCTGCGCGTCCTCGTCGTGGTCGCCCTGCGCCCCGGTGATGTCGCCGACGAGAGCGCCCATCACCTCGACACGATCGCGGCGGCAGCGCTCCGCCCGGCCGGCGCCCTCAGGGCGTTCACTCCCGAGGCGACGGCCGGACTCACCCGCGCCACGGTCGGCGCGCATGCGGACGACCCGTTCTGCCGGGAGGTGTGGGCCGTCACCGGCGGCAACCCGTACGAGACCGTCGAACTCCTCGCCAAGGTGCAGGACAGCGAGTTCGAACCGGTCGAGGCCTCGGCCGCCGAACTACGCGCCCTGAACCGCTCCGCCCGTGGCAACGGCCTCGTCGCCCGGCTCGAAAGCCTCGGTATCGAGGCCACCCGGTTCGCCTGGGCCGCGGCCATCCTGGGCACCGGCATCACCGTGGACCTGGTGGCCCGCCTCGCCACCCTGCGCCACGAGGAGGCGGTCCGCTGCGCCGAACTGCTCAGCGTGGCACGCATCCTCACCGAGCCCACCCCGGCGAACCCCCATGTGGACGCCGGCGAGCTGGAGTTCGTGCACCCGCTGATCGCCAGCGCCGTCTACCGCTCGATCCCCGACGGGCTGCGCACCGCGATGCACGGCATCGCCGCGCAGGTGGTCACCGACTGCGGGCTCGGCGCCGCGGCCGCCTCCCGCCACCTTCTGGAAGTCCACCCGGACGACGACGAGGAACTCGTCGAGCAGATGCGCGAAGCCGCCCGTGAACACCTCGCCGTCGGTGCCCCCGAAGCGGCCCGCCGCTGCCTGGAGCGGGCCCTGCTGGAGCCCCCGCTGCCCGAGGTCCACCCGCATCTGCTCTACGAACTCGGCTGCGCCACGCTGCTGACCGCGCCGGCCACCACCATCGACTATTTCCAGGCGGCCCTCGCCATGCCGGGCCTCGACGGCGACGTCCGCGTCGACGCCGTCTACCGCCTCTCCCAGGCCCTGCTGCACAACAACCAGTTGGAGGAGGCCATCCGCACGGTCGACGCGGAGGCCGCCCGCCTCGAACCCGGACCCTCTCGCCTGCGCCTGCAGGCCGTGCACCACATGTGGGAGGGCGTGCACGCGGCCGGGGAGCACAGCCTGGCCCGCTCCCGGGAGCTGGCCCAACTCGCCCGCACCTGCACCGGGCGGGACAACTCCGAGCGCGCGCTGCTCATCCTGCGCGGCTTCGACGCGATGACCCACGGTGAGAACGCCGAGGAGGTCGCGGAACTGTGTGACCGTGCCCTCGTCAACGGCCGCCTCGCACCCGGACTCGGCTGGACCGACACCGAGTGGGGCATCGAACTGCTACTGATGCTGGGTAGTTCGTACGTCTACACGGACCGGCTCGACCGGGCCGAGAGCCTGTTCACGGAAGCCCTGGGCGTCTACGACTCGGCCGGCTGGGGTGGCGGCCACCTCGCCCTCGCGCACGCCTACGTCGGACTCGGACACCGCCGACGGGGTCGGCTCCGCGAGGCGGAGATGTCCCTGCGCGAATCACTGCGCCTCGCGGAGCGCGTCGGCCGCGGCCTGCCCCTGTACTGGTCCGCGACCTGCGGACTCGTCGACACCCTGCTCGCCCGCGGGCACGTCGAGGAGGCCTGGTCGATCGCTGAGCAGTATGGCTTCGCCCCGCCGTACCCGTCCACGATCGTGCTGCCCGACATCCGATGCGTCCGAGGACGGCTGCTTCTCGCCGTCGGCCGCACCGAGGAGGGCGTCAACGAACTGGAGGCCGCCGAGAAGGCGTCCGCCGGGCACGGCCACAACACGGTGCTGGCGCCCTGGGCGGGCGCCCTCGCCTGTGCGCTGGCCGCCGACGATCCCCGCCGCGCCGCCGAACTGGCCGCGACCGCCCGTCGCCAGGCCGAACTGTTCGGTACCGACACGGCGATCGGCGAGGCCCTGCGTATCGCCGCCGCTTTGGAGACCGGTCAGCGTGCCGTCTTGCTGTACGCGCAGGCGGTGAAATACCTGGAGGCCTCTCCGTGTGCCTACGAGCACGCGGCCGCCCTCGTCGAATACGGGATCGCCACGCGGTCGGCCGGAGAGCTCAAGCGAGGACTGACGTTGGCGCAGGTTTGCGGCGCGGACGGGCTGGCTGCTCGGGCTCGGGACGCACTGGGCACGACTGCTCCTTCCGGGTCACGCTGACCGTCGCATCGCAGTCGGTCGGCCGGCCGCCCCCTTGCCGTGACCGAGGCCCGAACCGGTCCGCCCAGCGGACCGGTTCGGAGTACCGTGCCGGTGCAGGAGCGTCAGCAGGGCCGCTGTACGGTCCGGAGCCGAGAGGAACAGTCATGGCGGCCGAGGCCGAACCCGCGGGGATCAGAACCGTCCAGCGGGCGATCGACATTCTGGGACTCTTCGACGAGTGCCGCCCAGCGCTGTCCATCCGCGACATCGTCTTGGCCTCGGGCCTGCCCAAGACCACGGTGCTGCGCCTGCTGGGGACGCTCCGGCTGAACGGACTGCTCTGGGTCGACGAACACGGCCGCTACATCGCGGGACCGGCCCTGCTGCGCTGGTCCCGGCTCGCCGAACAGGCCTGGCGGCTACCGCCCGCGGCTGGGGCGATCCTGCGCGACCTGGCCGCCGAGCACAAGGAGACGGTGCACCTGTACGTGCGCCGCGACATCCACCGTGTCTGCATCGCCCAGGAGGAGGGACCGCGGACGCTGCGGCAGGTCGTCCGGGTCGGCGATGAGCTGCCGCTGTGGGCGGGCGGTGTCGCCAAGGCGCTGCTGCTCGACGCTCCGGAGGCCCTGCTGCGCCGCGTCGCGGAAGCCTCGCCGTACGGGGCCGCTCATCTGGAGACGCTGCGCGCGTGGGCCGACCAGGCGCGGGTCCAGGAGTACGCCACGAGCCATGGTGAACGCGAGGAGGGGCTGTCGGCGGTGGCCGTGCCGGTGCGAGGGCGCGGCGGAGCGGTGGTGGCGGTCCTGTCCTTCGGCGGGCCCAGCACCCGGTTCACCGACGAGCGCGTACGACGCTTCGCGGACGGGCTGACCGCGGCGGCGAGGGAACTGGCGCGTGTGGGGCTGCCGTTCGAGCGGTGAGCTGACGCGACTGGTCCGTTCAGCGGACCAATCACCCCGTTGTGCGGATCGGCTGGCTAGACTCGACGTGCCCGCAGCGCTTCAGATGCGTACCCGGGAAGGAAGGCGGCACCATCGTGGACCGGACCCTCGTCACCCGTTCCCCGCATACCTCCGCCGACTGGTGGGTCACCGCCGATCAGGCACGCCATGCGGCGCAGGGCGGACTCACGGAGGCCGCCACGGCGCCGGACCTGCTGCGCACGCTCACCGAACTCGACCGCGCCCGCCGTGAGTCGGTGGTCGCGGTCGGCGCCGCCGTGGAGGCGCTGCTCGTGGGAGGCGTCGCCTGGGAGGCGATCGCGGCGGCGCTGGGTCTCGGCTCGGCCGAGGAGGCCCGTCAGGCGCTCGCCGCCGCCCGCCGGGACGCCGGCGCGGCGATCGAACGCAGGCTGGGCCGCCGGAAATAGGGCCCCTCCCCGGCGGCGGTCCGGGGCGCCGCGCGGCAGGGGCTCCCGAGTACTCACGGAGTGCCGAGGATCTCCCCGAGGTCGTAACGCACCGGTTCCTCCAGCTGTGTGTACGTACAACTCTCGGGAGTACGGTCCGGGCGCCAGCGGCGAAAGCGTGCCGTGTGCCGGAAACGCACCCCGTTCTCCATATGGTCGTACGCCACCTCCGCCACCCGTTCGGGCCGCAGCGGCACCCAGGACAGGTCCTTCTTTCCCGACCAGCGGCTGGGAGCGCCCGGCAACCGGGCCGTCTCGTGCGCCGCCTCCTGAGACCAGGCGGCCCACGGATGCCCGGAGACGTCCTCCATCCGCAGCGGCTCCAGCTCCCGCACCAGCTCGGCGCGCCGCTTCATCGGGAACGCGGCGCACACCCCGACATGCTGGAGCGTTCCCCGGTCGTCATAGAGCCCGAGCAACAGCGAGCCGACGACCGGTCCGCTCTTGTGGAAGCGGTAGCCCGCGACCACCACGTCCGCCGTGCGCTCGTGCTTCACCTTGAACATCACGCGCTCGTCCGGACGGTAGGGAAGTGAGAGCGGTTTGGCGATCACTCCGTCCAGGCCGGCGCCCTCGTACTGCTCGAACCATTGCTCGGCCACCGTGCGGTCCGTCGTCGCCGGCGCGAGATGGACGGGCGGTGTCACCGCGGACAGCGCCCTCTCCAGCAGCGCGCGCCGCTCGCTCAACGGGGTGTCGAGCAGCGCTGTGTCGGCCAGTGCCAGCAGATCGAACGCCACGAACGAGGCCGGGGTCCTCCGCGCGAGCGTCCGTACCCGCGAGTCCGCGGGATGGATTCGCTCCGTCAGGGCGTCGAAGTCGAGGTGCCCTTCCCGTGCGATCACGATCTCGCCGTCCAGCACGCACCGCTCGGGCAAGCGCTCCCGCAGCGCCTCCACCAACTCGGGGAAGTACCTGGTCAGTGACTTGCCCGTGCGGCTGCCCAGCTCGACCTCGGGGCCGTCGCGGAAGACGATCGCCCGGAAGCCGTCCCACTTCGCCTCGTACTGCATGTCCGGAGGGATCGTGGACACGGGCTTGGCGAGCATCGGCTTCACGGGCGGCATCACCGGCAGGTCCATGCCTTTGATTCTGTGGCCATGCGGTGTGATCCGCCCGGTGTGCGAGGTGTGTTTCCTACACCTACCGTGGCACACATGGGCGATGCGGTGGAGTTGGAGGCGGCGGGCAGGACGGTGCGGTTGTCCAACCCCGACAAGGTCTTCTTTCCGGAGCGCGGCTTCACCAAGCTCGACCTCGCGCGGTACTACCTCGCCGTCGGCCCCGGCATCCTGCGCGCCCTGCGCGACCGGCCCACCACCCTGGAGCGCTACCCGGACGGCGTGACCGGCGAGTCCTTCTTCCAGAAGCGGGCGCCCAAGAACATGCCCGCCTGGATTCCCACCGCCCACATCACCTTCCCGAGCGGTCGCAGCGCCGACGAGATGTGTCCCACCGAAGTCGCCGCCGTCGTGTGGGCCGCGCAGTACGGCACGCTCACCTTCCACCCGTGGCCGGTGCGCCGCGATGACGTCGACCGCCCGGACGAACTCCGCATCGACCTCGACCCGCAGCCGGGCACCGACTACGCCGACGCGGTGCACGCCGCCCATGAACTGCGCGCTGTACTGGACGAGTTCGGCGGGCTGCGCGGCTGGCCCAAGACCTCCGGCGGCCGGGGGCTGCACGTCTTCGTGCCCATCGAACCGCGCTGGACCTTCACCCAGGTGCGCCGTGCCGCGATCGCCGTCGGGCGAGAACTGGAGCGCCGGATGTCCGCGCGTGTGACCACGGCCTGGTGGAAGGAGGAGCGGGGCCGGAAGATCTTCGTCGACTACAACCAGACCGCCCGTGACCGCACCATCGCCTCCGCCTACTCCGTCCGCCCCAAGCCGCACGCCCCCGTATCCGCGCCCCTGCGCTGGGAGGAGGTCGCAGAGGCGGTGCCCGGCGACTTCGACCTGGCGACCATGCCTCGCCGGTACGCCGAAGTGGGGGACGTCCACGCGGACATGGACGACCACGCCTTCTCACTGGAGGCACTCCTCGAACTGGCCCGGCGCGACGAGCACGACCACGGCCTGGGCGACCTGCCGTATCCCCCGGAGTACCCCAAGATGCCGGGTGAACCGAAGCGGGTTCAGCCGAGCAGGGCACGGCGGGAGGCGAAGCCGGGGAACACCCCGAAGCCTGCGACCGTCGAGCGGCCGGCTGACCCGGACGGGCCCGCGACACCCTGATCCCCGCTCGTCAATGGCCGCGGCTCTCCCACGGGCTGACGGCCGACCTCCCCTGCCTTCTCACGGCGTCACCTCACCGCAGCGGCACTTCCATGCACGACACGCCGGTAGATGTGACTGAAATACAAAGATTTTGACGTATTGAACATAAAATCATGATTGTGCCGCTATCGTCCCAGCTGTTCGTCCTAGCGGCTCGTCTCCGTGAGTTCTGTACAGGATGGGGAGTCAGGCATGGACAGACGCAGCTTCAACCGGCGGATGCTGCTGGGCGGTGCCGCCGTCGCGACATCGATGTCCCTGACCACGGATGCCGTCGGTACCGACAGGTTGGTGAGGAGAGCGCCCGCCGGTGGCAAGGTCAGGCACATCACGCTCTACGCCGAGCATCTCGGTCACGGGCAGATGGGATACGGGTTCAAGAGGGGCAAGGCCACCATTCCCGGCCCCCTCATCGAGATCAACGAGGGCGACACACTGCACATCGAGTTCGTGAACACCACGGACGTCACGGCGAGTCTTCATGTGCACGGTCTGGACTACGAGATCACCAGTGACGGCACAAGCTTGAGCCGGAGCGCCGTGAGGCCCGGCGGCAGACACACCTACGTATGGCGCACGCACACCCCGGGTCACCGCAAGGACGGCACCTGGCGCGAGGGCAGCGCGGGCTACTGGCATTACCACGACCACGCCCTCGGCACGGAGCACGGCACGGGCGGTATCCGTAAGGGTCTGTACGGGCCGGTGATCGTTCGCCGCAAGGGCGACATCCTCCCCGACAGAACGCACACGATCGTGTTCAACAACATGAAGATCAACAATCGCAAGGGGCGCAACGCGCCCAACTTCGAGGCGATCGTCGGGGAGCGCGTCGAGTTTGTGATGATCACGCATGGCGACCACTTCCACACCTTCCACCTGCACGGTCACCGCTGGGCGGAGAACCGCACGGGGCTGCTCGCCGGTCCCGACGACCACAGCCGGGTCGTCGACAACAAGGTCGTGGGGCCGGGGGACGCCTTCGGGTTCCAGGTGATCGCGGGCGAGGAGGTCGGAGCGGGCGCGTGGATGTACCACTGCCATGTGCAGAAACACGCCGACCACGGGATGGCCGGGCTGTTCCTGGTGAAGAAGCGGGACGGGTCGATGCCCCGGTACGAGTCCCATTCGCACAGGCATTACGAGTCCGACCGCTCTGACGAATCGCACAGGCATGACGACTCGGACCGGTCTGGCGAATCGCACCGCCATCGCGAGGCGGACCCCTTTGACGAGTACGCGTGACGGGTCGGCGCGATTACGCGCGGGCCTCCCGTCGGAGCCGCGCACGGCCAGCTGTTCGGGGGGCCGCCTGTGTCCTCGGCACCTGCGCCGCCATCGACGGGCCTCAGCCCTCCTGCGGCTGCCGAGGTGCGCTCCTGAGCACCGCGAACCGTGCTCCCCAGGGGTCGACGAGCCTGGCGATACGGCCCACGCCCTCGATGTCCGCCGCCGGTGTCCCCACAGTGCCACCGAGTTCCTGTGTCCTGCTCACCGTGGCGTCCGCGTCCGTGACCGCGAAGTACGGAAGCCAGTGCGCGCCGGACTGCGCCTGCGTGGGATGGTCGGCCAGCGGGACGAGACCGCCGAACACGGCGTCTTCGCCGGCCCCCTCGGGGTTTACGCAGGTGTACGTGCCGCCGGGGAAGGGCACGCCCCCGGTCTCCCAGCCGAGCACCTGGCGGTAGAAGGCGGCGGCGCGGGCGATGTCCAGTGTGTACAGCTCGACCCAGCACAACGAGCCCGGTTCACCGGCCATGCCGAGGCCCTTGGTCCGTCCCGGCTGCCAGATACCGAAGGGCACACCCGCGTGGTCGGCGAGGACAGCCATGTGACCCTCACCCATGACGTCCATGGGCTGGAGGAGGACGCTGCCGCCCGCCCGCTCGGCCGCCTTCGCGGTGGCCTCGGCGTCGGAACTCTGGAAGTAGACGGTCCAGGAAGGCGGTCCCTGCTCCGGGGTGGCCTGCATACAGCCGGCGGTGGTCCTGCCCGAGAGCTGGAAGAAGCCGTAGCCTCCGGCGTCTGGTCCCGCCGACTGGAACTGCCAGCCGAAGATGTCGCGGTAGAAGGAGATGGCGCCGTCGACGTCGGAAGTGGCGACATCCAGCCAGTCAGGGGCGCCGTCGACATAGCGGGTGGTGAGCATGACTGCCCCCTTAGAGGAGTGCCTGCTCTGCCGAGTCTTCCACCTCCCACTGGCGATCGCCGCCGGACTCGTATGACGGGCCCTAGTGCTGTGACCGGGAGCCCCGCTTCGTCGGGTTTTCGCCGTCGTGTTTTTCTCCGCGCGCCGCCGTGCGCCGCGCCGCTGTGCCGGACATCATCGTGGGGCGTGGCCGAGGCTCACGGAGCACTCGTTGATTCCGCGTTGATCGAACGTTTGTCGCCGCGCGGCATGCTCTCGGTCATGTACAGCGAAGCGATCACTGCGTCCGACATCGCCTGGCAGAAGCAGGCGCTGTGTGCGCAGACGGGGGCCGATTTCTTCTTTCCCGAGCCGGGCAGTTCGGTGCGGGAGGCGAAGCGCATCTGCGGGCTGTGCGATATGCGCTCCGCGTGTCTCGAGTACGCGCTCATCCATGACGAACGGTTCGGCGTCTGGGGAGGGCTGTCCGAGAAAGAGCGCATGCACCTGCGGCGGGTGGATGAGAACAGGTGAGAACCGAGGAGGCGTCGGGGCCGTACGGTGCCGACGGGTAACCGTTGCCCGCTGGGGCGCGGGTCAAGTCCTCGGTTGTCGCGTGCCGTTGAGGCAGGAAGGGCAGTTGAACGCGGTGGGGCGGGTACGGCCCGCGCGTGTGCGGTACGGCCGGCGGTCCGGGTCCGGGGTGTTCCTGAAGGTTCCCGGGTCACGTCGTGGGCGCTGCCGGGCCTCCGGATGCGCGGTCAGGCACGGGGGACGATGCTGGAGACATGTCCGGACGGGCACCTGTAACCGTTCATCCGCCGTCGGGCACCGGCGGCCGACGAGTGACCGCGCGCGGGGAGAGTCTGGGGTTGGCGTTCTCCGACGAGGACGTGATCGAGTTCCTCGGCCGGGCCGGTCTGCCCGACGCCGAGGACGTCCTGGACGATCCGGCGTGGGTGAAGTGGCGCGGCGCGGACGCGCATCACTACGAGGCCGCATAGGAGACACGGCGCCGACGGGGCGGGCAAGGCTGCCGTGTCCGGGGAGGCGCACGGCAGCCGAGCCCGAGCCCGCTTGTGTCACACCTTGCCTCGTGCCGCCATTCGCGCCTTGCGGGCCGCCAGCTTCTCGTCGAACTTCGCGGCCTCCGCGTCCAACCCGGCCATGAACAGACCCATGTCCTCCTGCGCCTGGCGGCCATCGGGACCGAACCCGTCGATCTCCAGGACCTTCAGGAATCGGAGCACGGGCTGGAGCACGTCGTCGTGGTGGATCCGCAGGTTGTAGACCTCGCCGACCGCCATCTGCACGGCTGCCCGCTCGAAGCCGGGGATGCCGTGGCCGGGCATACGGAAGTTCACCACGACGTCCCGGACCGCCTGCATGGTCAGGTCGGGCGCGATCTCGAAGGCGGCCTTGAGCAGGTTCCGGTAGAAGACCATGTGCAGGTTCTCGTCCGTCGAGATGCGGGCCAGCATCCGGTCACAGACCGGGTCGCCTGACTGGTGGCCGGCGTTGCGGTGCGAGATGCGGGTGGCCAGTTCCTGGAAGGCTACGTAGGCGACCGTGTGCAGCATCGAGTGCCGGTTGTCCGACTCGAAGCCCTCACTCATGTGCGCCATGCGGAACTGTTCCAGCTTGTCGGGGTCGACCGCGCGCGAGGCGAGGAGATAGTCGCGCATGACGATGCCATGGCGGGCCTCCTCGGCGGTCCACCGGTGTACCCAGGTGCCCCAGGCGCCGTCACGGCCGAACAGCGCGGCGATCTCGTGGTGGTAGCTGGGGAGGTTGTCCTCCGTCAGCAGGTTCACGACCAGTGCGGTCCGGCCGATCTCGGTGACCTTGGACTGCTCCTTGTCCCAGGCCACGCCGTCCTCGAAGAAGCCGGGGAAGTTACGACCGTCGCCCCAGGGCACGTACTCGTGCGGCATCCAGTCCTTGGCGACCTTCAGATGCCGGTTCAACTCGGTCTCGACCACTTCCTCCAGCGCGTACAGCAGCCGTGCGTCGGTCCAGACGGAGGGGCTGCCGAGGTGGGGAGAGGTGATCGTCACGGGGAACTCCATGGGGACGCTGAACATCCGGCGGGCGGCGCCGGAACTTACGGGATCGTAGGCTACGAATCCGTAGGTTACGCATCCGTAGGTTAAGTATGCTGTAAAGAGTGCTGATCAGCGTGTGTCCGTCAGGGGCTGGACGGCCCCGGTAGCCGCCTGTGGTCAGGCGTACAACTCCCGCATCCGCACCGACAGGCATGTCACGCAGCCCTCGAGCTTCTCGAACTCGCTGATGTCCACGAGGACCGGTTCGTGCCCGAGGTCGGCCAGCAGCTCCGCCGTCCTCGGGGCGCTTGCCGCCATGAGCAGCTTGCCGCCGCCCAGCAGCACGACGTGCGAGCCGGATGCCTCCGGCACCGGAAGGAAGCACGGGAACAGCGACGGCTTGTCCACCAACGGCACATGGCCGATGACCGTGCCGTCGGGCAGCGCGGTGACCGCCGACTTCAGGTGCAGCACCCTGGTGACGGGGACGGAGATGACACGGGCGCCCAGCGGCTCGAAGACCGCCCGCAACTGCTGGACCGCGGCGGCGTTGGTGCGCCCGCCGCGGCCGACGTAGATCATGTCGTCGATCTTCAGGATGTCTCCGCCGTCGAGGGTGCCCGGCTCCCAGATCCAGTTCACCGAACAGCCGAGCCGGGCCACGGCCTCCTCGACGCCGGCGATTTCACCGCGCCGCGACGCGGCGCCCGGCCGGGTGATCAGCGCGACGTTCCGGTACATCACGACCGTGTCCTCGACGAACACCGAGTCGGGGCAGTCGTCGGCCGGGCCCACCTCGAACGTCTCCCAGCCGTGCGCGCGCAGGGCTTCCCCGTACGCCTCCCACTGCTCGCGCGCGAGGTCGACGTCGACCTTCTGCCGCTCGATGTGCGTCACCAGCCCCTCGGCGAGGCGCGGACCGGGGCGGCGGATGAGGGCCTTCTTGCTGGGCACGGGCGGAAACTCCGTCTCGGCTGATGGTGTCGCCGCCATCATGCAGGGCCGGGCCACGGGGGCAAAGCCCCGGGCCCGGCCCCAGGGCCTGGACGCCAGGTGTTCGTCGGCTCGCGTCGCCGACGGGACGGTTATCCGACGGCCTCCGGCGTCGTCTCCTTCAAGTCCCCGTCGAGCAGCAGCCAGCGGGTGATGCCGATCGACTCCAGGAACGGCAGGTCGTGGCTTGCCACGATCAACGCACCTTCGTAGGACTCCAGGGCCGTGGTGAGCTGCCGCACGCTCGACATGTCGAGGTTGTTCGTCGGCTCGTCGAGCATCAGCAGTTGCGGCGCGGGTTCGGCGAGCATCAACGCGGCCAGGGCGGCTCGGAAGCGCTCACCGCCCGAGAGGGTCCCGGTCGGCTGGTCGGCCCGTGCGCCACGGAACAGGAAGCGGGCCAGGCGCGCCCGGATCCGGTTGTTGGTGGCGCCCGGAGCGAACCGGGCCACGTTCTCCGCGACCGTCAACGCGTCGTCGAGAACGTCCAGCCGCTGAGGCAGGAAGCGCAGCGGCACATGTGCTGTCACCTCGCCCGACAGCGGCTCCAGTTCGCCCGCGATCGTACGCAGCAGTGTGGTCTTGCCGGCGCCGTTGCGTCCGATCAGCGCGATCCGCTCCGGACCGTGCAGATCGAGGCCGCCCTCCACACGTGCGCCGTACATCAATTCCAGGCCCCGCAGTGTCAGGACGGCCCGCCCCGGCGGCACCGCCGTATACGGCAGGTCGACGCGGATCTCGTCGTCGTCCCGTACCGCCAAGGCCGCCTCGTCGAGCCGTTCCCTGGCCTCGGTGAGCTTCTCCTCGTGCATGATGCGGTGCTTGCCCGCGGACTCCTGCGCCGCCCGCTTGCGTGCCCCCATCACGATCTTCGGTTCGCGCTTCTGCTCGAACATCTTCTGCCCGTACCGCTTACGGCGGGCCAACTTGACCTGAGCATCGACCAGTTCACGCTTCTGCTTGCGCAGGTCGGCCTCGGCGACGCGCACCATGCGCTCCGCCGCCTCCTGCTCGATGGCCAGCGCCTCCTCATAGGCCGAGAAGGTGCCGCCGAACCAGGTGACCTCCCCGGAGCGCAGATCCGCGATCTGGTCGACGAGGTCGAGCAGTTCACGGTCGTGGCTGACCACGACCATCACTCCTGACCATGCCTCGACCGCCGAGTACAGCCGCCTACGTGCGTACAGGTCGAGGTTGTTGGTGGGCTCGTCGAGCAGCAGCACGTCGGGGCGACGCAGCAGCAGCGCGGCCAGCCGCAGCAGGACGGACTCACCGCCGGAGATCTCACCGACAGTGCGGTCCAGCCCGATGTGGTCGAGGCCGAGTTCGCCGAGCGTCGCCTCGGCGCGCTCTTCCACGTCCCAGTCGTCGCCGACAGTCGTGAAGTGTTCCTCGGCCACATCGCCCGCCTCGATGGCGTGCAGCGCGGCGCGTGTCGCCGCGATACCGAGCACCTCGTCGACCCGTAGCGCGGTGTCGAGCGTGACGTTCTGCGGCAGGTAGCCGACCTCGCCGGCGATGCGCACCACACCGTCGGCCGGGGTGAGTTCACCGGCGATCAGTTTCAACAGGGTCGACTTTCCTGATCCGTTGACACCGACGAGCCCGGTCCTGCCGGAGGCGAACGCGATCTGGAGATCGTCGAAGACGGTGGTGCCGTCGGACCAGGAGAAGGACAGGGACGTACACGTGATTGAGGGGATGTGTGACATGCGGGCCTCGCGTTTGCTTGAAGTGGTTATGGCAACGCGTGTGAGACACCGCACGGGGCGACGGTCCGCGAACAGGAGGAAAGGCCCTGTACCGGAGGACGGCTCATTTGCCGAGGTCGCACGCGACGCACACAGTCGCGGACAGCGCTGTGTGACGCGGTGTCTCAAGACCTCAGACGAGCAACGTCCTTCTCCTATCGACGGCAACAGGACCGATGCACACCGTAGGAGGGGGCGCAAAGAGTGTCAACGCATTTACGCGGGGCGCGTCCGCGACGGCCTCCCCATCGCCCGCCCTGCCGACCGGACCGGCCGCGCCTGCCACACCGTGAGCGACGAGGCTCGTTGAGGGTGGGCAGCTCAGGCGCATGTATCTGTCGGATTTCTGCCAGCCACCGTCCCGCGTCGACTGGTTGGCTTACCCCCATGACCAACGACAACCTGCTGCGTGAGCAGGCCCTCGCCTTCCACGCCCTGCACACTCCGGGCCGGCCCCTCGTCCTTGCGAACGCCTGGGACGCGGCCAGTGCGCGGCTCGTCGAGGAGGCCGGTGCGGCGGCCGTGGCCACCACGAGCGCCGGGCTCGCCTGGGAGCTGGGCGCCGCCGACGGCGACCGGCTGTCGCGGGACGACGCCCTCGCGGCCCTCGCGCGGATCGCGCACGCGGTGGCCGTGCCCGTGAGCGCGGACATCGAGACCGGATACGCGGACGATCCCGCGGGCGTCGGTGACACGATCAGAGCGGTGCTCTCGGCGGGTGCCGTGGGCGTGAACATCGAGGACGGTCTGTACGGCGACGGTGCCCCGCTCCGTCCGATCGCCCAGCAGGCCGAGCGCATCGCCGCGGCGCGTCAGGCCGCCGACGCCGCCGGGGTGCCGCTGTTCCTCAACGCCCGCATCGACACATATCTGCGGGGTGCCGGAGATTTGACGGAGACCCTGGAGCGGGCCGCCGCCTACCTCACCGCCGGGGCGGACGGGATCTTCGTGCCCGGAACCGTCGACCCGGTGACCGTGAAGGCGCTCGCCGAAGGCATCCAAGGTCCGCTGAACGTGCTTGTCGGGCCCGGCGCGCCCACCGTCGCCGAACTGGCCGCCCTCGGAGTCGCCCGGGTCAGCGCCGGCTCCGGCATCGCGCAGGCCGTCCACGGCCTGGTCCGCCGCGCCGCGAGGGAGCTGCTGGACGCGGGTACGTACGACGCGCTGGCCGGTGGGCTCGATTATGGCGACCTCAACGGGATGCTGGGCAGCCGTCGTTAAACCCCACGTTCGTCGAGCAGCCGCTTGCGTGGGGCCTGTTCAGCATGCGTCCCGCATCAGCTCCGCGAGGTCGTGGTCCAGGTCCACCTGCAGATGCTCCAGGCCGACCGGCACCAGCTCCACGGTCCGCCGCAGGAAGCTCCGGATCTCGCCCGAGCGGATGTGCACCACGGCGATGCCCTCAGCGGCGTGGAACTCCAGGACGGTGCGGTCGTAGCCATACGGCCGCACCCGGACGTCGCCGTGGCCCTCCGGGCCCTCCATGCCCGCGGTCAGGAGGTCGCGGGAGAAGGTCCAGCACACATCCACGCCCTCCAGGGTGGCCGCGGCCGGAAACTTCATACGAACGGCGAACGGGTCACGCCGGTCGTAGTGGAGCATGGCCGGAATGCTCGGCATCCGCGGCGCGGCGGCGACGAGACGGGCCTCCACGGGCTGCTCGATGACGATGGACAACGCCTTGCTCCCTTGTGACGGCTGGACGGACTCCGGACGGATGAGGACAGGCATTTGAAGAGACGACGGAATGAGCCGTTCCGTGCCAATTACTTTCGAGTGACCTGGATCACCACTCGATGTGTGGGTTCTCGGGCCTCGATCTCATGCCGGCGAGGCGTTCCCGGTGACCGGCCGCTGTGTCCCCCGCGATCTCCGAAACACCCAGGAGAACCGGAGTGGACACCGGCCGGGGCGTGCGGTTTGCCGTCCGGACATCTGGACGGCACCGGGCGAGTGGGCTAGCTTCGCGCGCCATGACGAGCATGGGGAAGACGAGACGTACGGTACGGACGGTGGCCATGGGACTGTGCGCGGCAGTGCTCGCCGCGCTGGCGGCCGCGCCCGCGCAGGCACACGGGGCGCAGAAGCCGGCGCCGCACTGGCAACTCACGGACAGCGGCACGGACGCACGCTTCCGCGGTCTGTCCGCGATCAGCCGGGACACCGCCTGGCTGGCCGGCACAAAGGGCACCGTGCTGCGCACCACGGACGGCGGCGCGCACTGGCGGAACGTCTCCCCGCCGGGCGCCGCGGACCTGGAGTTCCGTGACATCGAGGCGTTCGACTCCCGGCAGGCGATCGTCCTGGCCATCGGCGAGGGCGAAGCCTCCCGGGTCTTCCGTACCGACGACGGGGGAGCGACCTGGACCGAGGCGTTCCGCAACACCGACGCCCAGGCTTTCTACGACTGCCTCACCTTTTTCGACCGTCGCCACGGCCTTGCCATGAGCGACCCGGTCGACGGGAAGTTCCGCCTTCTGTCCACCAGCGACGGCGGCCGTTCCTGGAAAACCCTGCCCAGCGCCGGAATGCCCGCCACGCAGGACGGCGAGGCCGCGTTCGCGGCGAGTGGCCAGTGCCTGGTCGCCTCGGGGCCGCACGACGCATGGATCGCGACGGGTGGCGGCGCGCACGCGCGCGTGCTGCACTCGGTCGACCGCGGACTGACGTGGACCGCCGCCGACATGCCGCTCCCGGCGGGCGACCCGGCGCGGGGCGTGTTCGGGCTCGCCTTCCGGGACCGCACGCACGGCCTGGCGGTCGGCGGCGACTACCGCGCGGACCAGCCGTCCCCGCGGTCGGCGGCGGTGACCGGGGACGGCGGCCGCACCTGGACCCCCGCCGCCGAGCCACCGCCCGCCTACCGATCCGGCGTCACCTGGCTCCCGCACAGCCGTACGGCCGCACTCGCCGTCGGCCCGACCGGCACCGACCTCACCACGGACGGTGGCCGCACCTGGAAGACCGTCGACACGGGCTCGTACGACACCGTGGACTGCGCACCGGATCGGGGCTGCTGGGCCTCCGGTGAGAAGGGGCGGGTGGCGCGGCTCGACTCCTGACGGTGATCCCGGCGAAATCGGGTACTCGTGGATGACCCGAACCCCGAAGGGAAGTGACCGGTCATGCCACGCGGCTCCAGCTCCAAGCGGGAGCGTCAGTACGAGCACATCAAGGAGAGCGCGCTCGACCGCGGGGAGAGCAAGGGACGCGCCGAGGAGATCGCGGCGCGGACTGTGAACAAGGAGCGTGCCCGCTCTGGTGAGTCGAAGACCGCGAGCCGCACGTCCACCCAGGACATGTCGTCCGGCAAGCGCGGCGGACAGCGCTCGGGCCACGGCTCCCAGGGGCCCACCTACGACCAGCTGTACGAGGAGGCCAAGCGGCGCAACATTCATGGCCGTTCGGACATGAACAAGAGCGAGCTGAAGCGCGCTCTGGGCAAGTGACGGCAGCCCGCGGGGATGCGTACGCTCGACACCACCATGACGACCGTACACATCCCCGCGGGCTGGCCCGCGACCGAAGAAGAGGCCCGTGCTGTGCAGGACGGACTGCGCGGCCGGGTCATCCTCGACGAGGCCGGTCCGCCGCCCGGGACCGGCCGGGTGACGGGGGTCGACGTCGCCTACGACGACGAGCGCGGCGTCGTCGCGGCGGCGGCCGTGGTCCTGGACGCGGCCACGCTCGCCGTGGTCGACGAGGCCACCGCCGTCGGCGAGGTCTCCTTCCCCTACGTCCCCGGGCTGCTCGCCTTCCGTGAGATCCCCACCGTGCTGGCCGCCCTGGACGCCCTCTCCCACGACCCCGGTCTGGTCGTCTGCGACGGCTACGGCCTCGCTCATCCGCGCCGCTTCGGGCTGGCGAGCCACCTCGGCGTCCTCACCGGGCTGCCCACGATCGGCGTTGCCAAGAACCCGTTCACCTTCACCTACGAGGAGCCGGGCGCCCCGCGGGGCAGCACGGCCGCGCTTCTGGCCGGCGCGGAAGAGGTCGGCCGGGCCGTGCGCACGCAGGCGGGCATCAAGCCGGTGTTCGTCTCCGTGGGCCACCGGGTCGGCCTCGACAACGCCTGCGCCCACGCTCTCGCGCTCGCCCCGAGGTACCGCATCCCCGAGTCCACGCGCCGCGCCGACGCCCTGTGCCGACGGGCCCTCAAGGAGGCCGTCGGTCGACCGGATGCGTCGGCGGTCAGCCGGTGGGGCCGCTGATCCGCAGCTGCCGCGGCGGGACGGCGGAGGGGTCCGGAAGGCGTAGCGGCGCCCCGCCCGGGGTGATGCTGCCCAGCAGTGAGGCATGCCGGGCCCCCGTGCACGAGGGGACCGTGGCGGGCAGGCCGTGCAGGGTCAGGAACCCCAGGACCGCGAACGCGAGCGCCTCCTTCGCGAGAGAGGGCAGGCCCAGACTGTCGCTGGGCAGCAGCCGTACGCCGGCCAGCTCTTCGCCGATCATCCGCATCAGCACCGGGTTGCGGGCGCCGCCGCCGGAGACGACGAGTTCGGTGACACCGTGGGCCCGGCAGGCGTCGGCGACCGTCACCGCTGTGAGTCGGGTCAACGTGGCCAGCACGTCGTCGGGTTCGGGGACCGGTTGCGCGGCGAGCGCGTCCTTCAGATACGCGAGGTGGAACAGTTCCTTGCCGGTGGTCTTCGGGGCGGGACGGCGGTAGTACGGCTCTTCCAGCAACCGGGCCAGCAGGCCGGGATGGACCCTGCCGCGGGCGGCACCGCGGCCGTCCTCGTCGTAGTCGCGGGCGCCCCGGGTGAAGTGCCGTACGGCGGCGTCGATCAACGCGTTGGCGGGGCCGGTGTCGAAGGCGACCGGGTCGGCGCCCGGGGCCACCACGGTCACATTGGCTATGCCGCCCAGGTTGAGGGCGGCGCTCACGCCCGGTCGGGCGCGCAGCAGCAGCGTGTCGACGATGCTCACCAGGGGAGCACCCTGGCCCCCCGCGGCGACGTCGCGGCTGCGCAGGTCGGAGACGACGGGGAGCCCGGTCGCCTCGGCGATCCAGGAGGGCTGCCCGAGCTGGAGGGTGCCACGGACCGCCGCGTCCTCGACCCAGTGGTGGACGGTCTGGCCGTGCGAGACCACCAGGTCGGCGGCGCCCGAACACAGCTCCCCGACGGCTCGTACGGCGGCTTCGGCGAAGGCCCGGCCGATGCCGGTGTCCAGGCGGCAGACGGCCTCGACGGTGGTGGTGGCGGGCGGCAGGACGGCTTCGATGCACCCGCGCAGCTCCTGGGGGTAGGGGAGACTGAGCGCACCGAGCGGACGCAGTACCAGGGCGTCGCCCTCAAGGGCCAGATCGGCCGCCGCGGCCTCGATGGCGTCGTAGGACGTGCCGGACATCAGGCCGATCACGCGCATGGTGCCTCCCTGGGGCGGTTCGTGTGGGTGCGGGGCGGCTCCTGCGCGAACAGCCTGAAGAGCCGCCCCCGGGGGTGTGTTCAGCCGGCCGGGGTGCTCGGGGTCTTCGCCGCATCGGCCGCGTTCGGCCCGGACAGGGCGGCGGAGGCCGGCGGGCGGTGGAAGAGGCTCATCACGCCGCCCACGACCAGGGTGAGGACGACGCCGATGGGCACCAGCCACTGCGCCGCGATGGCGGCGGGCACGGTGGCTCCCGCGACGACCGTGTCGATCTTGACGCCACGCACGATGTACGTCATCACCGCCACGGTCACCACGAAGGCGACCAGGGAGTCGACTTCGCCCGCCCGCTTGACCAGGCGGCCGAGCAGGAAGGCGCCGAGCAGGGCTCCGTAGGTGTAGCCGGCGATGGCCAAGCCGGTGAGGTAGACGTTGCTGGTGCTGGTACTGAAGGCACAGGCGAAGACTGCCATCAGCACGGCCCACACCAGGGTCATCACCCGTGCCAACTTCAGCATGGTCTCCTCGGAGGGCGTGCGGCGGAAGAAACTGCGGATCAGGTCCGAAACGGTGGAGTTGGCCATCGAGTTGAGCGCCGAGGACAGTGAGCCCATGGCCGCTCCCAGGATGCCGGCCACCAGCAGGCCCGAGATGCCGACGGGGAGGCTGTGCAGGATGAAGTGCGGGTAGAGGTCGTCGGAGCTCTTCAGACCGAGGTCGGTGAAGGACCGGCCGTTGTTGTAGGACCACAGCAGCGCGCCGACGAGGGAGAACGCCGCGAACTGGAGGGTGATGAACACACCCGAGCCGATCATCGCCTTCTGACTGTCGCGCAGGTCGCGGGTGGACAGGATGCGCTGGACGATGAGCTGGTCCGAGCCGTGGCTGGCCATGGCGAAGACAGCGCCGCCGAGGATCGCGGTGGGCAGCGCGAAGGTGCTGGTCAGGATGTGGCTGGGGGAGAAGTCGGTGTCGAACACCTGGAAGTGCCCGCTGTGCAGCGCCTCGCTGAAGCCGTGCGCGCCGACGTGGCCGGAGAGGACCGCGATCGCCAGGACGGCGCCGCCGAGGTACAGCAGCATCTGGACGGCGTCGGTCCAGATGACGGCCTTGATACCGCCGAGGTAGGTGTAGACGACGGTGATGGCGGTGAGCGCGATGATGATGGTCCGATAGTTGGTGTTGACGCCCAGTTCGTCCAGCAGCAGCTTGATCGGGATGGCGGAGGCGAACAGGCGTACGCCCTCCGCGAGCAGTCGGGTGCCCACGAAGGTGATCGAGGCCAGGCCCTGCAGCCGAAGCCCGAAGCGGTCCCCGAGGTACTCGTAGGCGCTGACGAAGCCGCCTCGCTTGTAGAGCGGGATGAGCACGGTGGCGACGATCACGCGTCCGATCACATAGCCCAGCGCGAGTTCGACGTTGCCGAAGGCCTGGGTGCCGTAGGCGCCGCCGGGGACGCTGATCACGGTGAGGACGCTGGTCTCCGTGGCCACGACCGAGAAGCACACCGTCCACCAGGGCATCCGGCCCTCACCGACGAAGTACTCCTTGGCCGTTCTCTGCCGCCCGGACAGGCGTAGGCCGATCCAGGCGATGACGATCAGGTAGGCGATGATCACTACGAGGTCGAGGTGGCGCACGGGTTGCTCCTGTGGGAAGGGCGTCGGCGGGGGGAGGGCGGACGGGCGGCTGATCAGGCCGACCGTGTGGGGTGCCGCAGGCGGGTGACGAACGGTTCGTGCGGGCCGCCGCTCCGCAGGGCCAGCAGCCGTGCCCCGTGGAGCGGATCGCCCTGTGGCGACCGCAGTTCCAGGACCTGGTCGGACGCGGTGAGCGCGGCGGTGAGCGGATCCAGCAGTGGGGCGCCGAGGTGGGTCAGGCCACCCGTGACGGCCACCGGGACCGGGCCGTCGCCGATCCGGCGGGCGGCGGCGAACACCGCTTCGGCCAGGGCGGTGGCGGCGGCGGCCATGATGCGGACGGCGGTCGGGTCTCCGCAGGCCGCGGCGCGGGAGACCGCAGGGGCGAAGGCGGCGGCGGACCGGGCGGGGTTCCCGCCCTGCGACACGGTGGCGGGCAGTCGTTCCAAGGCGCCGTACTGTTCGACAGCGGCGGTGCGCAGCGCTGTCTCGGCGCCTCGCCCGTCGTGGGCTCGAAGCGCCGCACGCAGTCCAGCCAGGCCGATCCAGGCGCCGCTGCCCTCGTCGCCCAGCCACGGCCCCCAGCCGTCCACGAGCGCGAAGGCGCCCTGGGCGGCCGCGACGGCCACGGCGCCGGTCCCGGCTGCGAGGACCACGCCCGCGTCGCCGCCCAGGGCTCCGGCGTGTGCCGTCACCGCATCGCTGGTGACCGCGACCTCCTCGGTGGGCATCGTGCCCAGCAGCCGCTGTGCCAGCTCGACGGCGGCATCCGGTGCGGCGGCCGCACCAGCGGCTCCCACACAGACGGTCCGCAGCCGCTCGACCGCGGCTTCCTCGAGCGCCGCTCGCGCGGCGTCGCGTACCGCCGACTCCGCCGCCAGGGCCCCTTCGGGAGATGCCAGTCCGGGTGTTCCCGGTACCTCGCGTAAGGAACGGGGCTTCTGGGAGTCCTCGGTCCAGACGGCGGCACGGCACCCTGTCTTGCCAAGATCCACAGCGAGCACTGCAGTCATGAGCATGCTCTCTTCTCGGGGAGGCGGAAGCGGGACATGTGAAACGGGAGAGCGGGCGTACTGGCGTGGTGCCGAGTATCAGAACAGCACGCTCCGCATGTCAATAAGTAACCGAGCCACGTTATTCATGGTTACTTTTTGACGCTCCGGCGCGTCCGCTGCTTACACTGCACCCGTCCCGTACGGCCCTGGAGGAGTACATGGCCCACACGACGGCATCCCCCGACTCGGCAGAGCCGATCCGCGAGTCGCCCCCGGTCGACCTCCTGGCGGGCATCCGCGGCGCGCTGCGGAACCTGGCGCCGGCCGAGCAGCGCGTGGCCGAGGCGGTGCTCGACGACCCCGCTCAGGCCGCCAGGCTCTCCATCAGCGCACTGGCCGGCCGTGCCCGGACGTCGGTGACCACCGTCATGCGGTTCTGCCGGGCCGTCGGGCTGGCCAACTACCCGCAACTGCGGCTGGCACTGGCGGGCGCCGCCGCGCGCGAGGATGCCCTGCGCGGCGACCGGGCCTGGACCAGCGGCGACATCAGCGCCACCGACTCGCTCCAGCAGGTCGTCGAGAAGATCATCTACAACGAGGCGCGCTCCCTGGAGGAGACCGGCGCCAAGCTCGACGTGGAGACCCTGGAGCGAGCGGTCGACGCGGTGGCCGGCGCCCGGCGCATCGACATCTTCGGCGTGGGCGCGAGCGGATTCGTCGGTCAGGATCTGCACCAGAAGCTGCACCGGATAGGCCGGATGGCGTTCATCTGGACCGACGTCCACGCCGCGCTCACCGCCTCCGCGTTGCTCGGTCCCGGCGACGTCGCCATCGGGATCTCCCACTCCGGCACCACGGCCGACACCATCGCGCCGCTTCAGGCCGCGGCCGAGCGTGGCGCGACGACGATCGCCCTGACGAACTTCGCACGCTCGCCGATCGCCGAGAGCGCCGACCTGCTGCTGACCACCTATGCGCTCGAGGCCCCCTACCGGGTCGGGGCCACCGCCAGCCGCATCGCCCAACTGGCGCTCATCGACTGCTTGTTCGTCGGTGTGGCCCAGCGTTCCTACGACGACTCCACCGAGGCGCTCAGCGGGACCTGGGGCGTGATTCACGAGGGCGGCACCCGTCGACTGCCCCCGGGGCCACCGACCGGTCACTGACAACCGCAGGCGTCGCCCGTCGCCTCCGCGGCCGAGGCGGCCTGTACCTTCGCCGTCTCGCCGTACCAGTGATCACCAGCCGAAACCCTTCCGGTGTGATATGTGATGGTTTGAGAGCTCGCATTCAGCTAAGCGCTTGCTCGCCGGGGTATTGTCCGGACTGCAACACGTTCTTAACATCACTGATGTCACATTGGTTGTGTCACAGAGTTGGGGGCTTGATGGCAGTGGCAGGGACACCCGGGCACGGCCCACTGGCGGGTGTGCGCGTCGTCGAACTGGCGGGCATCGGGCCCGGCCCGTTCGCCGGGATGCTTCTTGCCGACCTCGGCGCCGACGTGGTCCGCGTCGACCGGCCGGACGGCCCGGGGCTCGGGATCAACCCCGAGTGCGACATCACCAACCGCAACAAGCGTTCGGTGGTCGTCGACCTGAAGGCCGAGGACGGCCCGACCCGCGTCCTGGACCTGGTCGGACGCGCCGACATCCTCATCGAGGGCTACCGCCCGGGCGTGGCCGAACGCCTGGGCATCGGCCCGGGGAACTGCCACGCCCGCAACCCGAGGCTCGTCTACGGCCGTATGACCGGCTGGGGTCAGGAGGGCCCCCTCGCCCCGCGCGCCGGACACGACATCGCGTACATCGCGCTCACCGGAACGCTGGGCATGATCGGCGACCCCGACGCGCCGCCCACCGTCCCCGCCAACCTCGTCGGCGACTACGCCGGCGGAGCGCTCTACCTGGTCGTAGGCGTCCTCGCCGCCCTCCATCACGCACGCGCGACGGGCACCGGGCAGGTCGTGGACGCGGCCATCGTCGACGGTGCCACCCATCTGGCCTCGATGATCCACGGCATGCTCGCCGCCGGGAATTGGCAGGACCGCCGCGGCGCCAACCTCCTTGACGGCGGCTGCCCCTTCTACGGCACATACGAGACGGCCGACGGCCAGTACATGGCTGTGGGCGCTCTGGAACGACAGTTCTACGAGGAGTTCGTCAAGCTGCTGGGCATCGGAGACCACGCCCCGGCCCGCGAGGACGCCGCCCGCTGGGGCGAGCTGCGGGAGGCGGTCGCGGCCCGCTTCAAGACGCGCACCCGCGACGAGTGGACCCGCGTCTTCGAGGGTTCCGACGCGTGCGTGGCGCCCGTCCTGTCGCTGCGTGAGGCACCGGCGCACCCTCACCTCGCCGCCCGTGGCACCTTCATCGACCACGACGGCATCACCCAGCCGGCGCCCGCGCCCCGCTTCTCGCTCACCCCCACCTCGGTACGCGGCGGGCCGGCACTGCCGGGCGCCGACACCGCGGACGTGGCGCGGGACTGGGATGTACCCCGACTCCTCAAGGGCGGCGACTGATGCGGTTCTCGATCCCCCTCGACCACTTCGCGGGCCCGGAACACTCCGTCGCCAGGGCCTTCACCGACGGCCGCACGCAGACCATCCACGGCGGGAGCACCGAGATCACGGAAGAGATCACCGGTCGTTCCCCGCTCGGCTGACCCTCCCCGAAAGGCTTACCAGTGAGCACCGAAGCGTACGTGTACGACGCGATCCGCACCCCGCGCGGGCGCGGCAAGGCCAACGGCGCCCTGCACGGCACCAAGCCCATCGACCTGGTGGTCGGACTCATCCGCGAGGTGCGGCGACGGTTCCCGGACCTCGACCCGGCCGCGATCGACGACATCGTTCTCGGAGTCGTGGGCCCGGTCGGCGACCAGGGCTCCGACATCGCCCGTATCGCCGCGATCGCCGCCGGACTGCCGGACACGGTCGCCGGCGTCCAGGAGAACCGCTTCTGCGCGTCCGGCCTCGAGGCCGTCAACATGGCCGCGGCGAAGGTCCGCTCGGGCTGGGAGGACCTGGTGCTCGCGGGCGGCGTCGAGTCGATGTCGCGGGTGCCGATGGCCTCGGACGGGGGTGCCTGGTTCGCCGACCCGATGACCAACATGGCCACCAACTTCGTGCCCCAGGGCATCGGCGCCGACCTCATCGCCACGATCGAGGGCTTCTCCCGGCGGGACGTGGACGAGTACGCGGCACTCTCCCAGGAGCGCGCCGCGGCCGCCTGGAAGGAGAGCCGCTTCGAGAAGTCCGTGGTGCCCGTGAAGGACCGCAGCGGGCTCGTCGTCCTCGACCACGACGAGCACATGCGGCCCGGCACGACCGCCGACTCGCTCGCCAAGCTCAAGCCGTCCTTCGCGGACATCGGCGACCTGGGCGGTTTCGACGCGGTGGCGCTGCAGAAGTACCACTGGGTCGAGCAGATCGACCACGTCCACCACGCGGGCAACTCCTCCGGCATCGTCGACGGCGCGGCGCTCGTCGCGATCGGCTCCAAGGAAGTCGGCGAGCGCTACGGGCTGCGGCCGCGGGCTCGGATCGTCTCGGCGGCGGTGTCCGGCTCCGAGCCGACGATCATGCTGACCGGACCTGCGCCCGCCACGCGCAAGGCACTCGCCAAGGCGGGCCTGACGATCGACGACATCGACCTGATCGAGATCAACGAGGCGTTCGCCGCGGTCGTGCTGCGGTTCGTGAAGGACATGGGGACCACGCTGGACAAGGTCAACGTCAACGGCGGCGCCATCGCGCTGGGCCACCCGCTGGGCGCGACCGGCGCGATGATCCTCGGCACCCTGGTGGACGAACTGGAACGGCAGGACAAGCGGTACGGGCTGGCCACGCTGTGCGTGGGCGGCGGCATGGGCATCGCCACCGTCGTCGAGCGCGTCTGACCTTCCCCAACGGATCCTACGGAGCACCCCTGATGACAATCGAGTCCACCACCATCCGCTGGGAGCAGGACGACACCGGCATCGTCACGCTCGTCCTCGACGACCCCCACCAGTCCGCGAACACCATGAACCAGGCGTTCAAGGCGTCGATCGCGGCGATCGCCGAGCGTGCCGAGGCCGAGAAGGACTCCATTCGCGGCATCATCTACACCTCCGCCAAGAAGACCTTCTTCGCGGGCGGCGACCTCAAGGACATGCTGAAAGTCGGCCCGGAGAACGCCCAGCAGGCCTTCGAGACCGGTGTAGCGATCAAGAACTCCCTGCGCCGCATCGAAACCCTCGGCAAGCCGGTCGTCGCCGCCATCAACGGCGCGGCCCTGGGCGGCGGTTACGAGATCGCCCTCGCCTCCCACCACCGCGTCGCCCTGGATGCCCCGGGCTCCAAGATCGGCCTCCCCGAGGTCACCCTCGGTCTGCTCCCGGCGGGTGGCGGTGTCACCCGCACCGTACGCCTGATGGGCATCGCCGACGCCCTGCTGAAGGTGCTCCTCCAGGGCACCCAGTACTCGCCCCGGCGCGCTCTGGAGAACGGCCTGGTCCACGAGCTGGCCGACACCCGCGAGGAGATGCTGGCCAAGGCCCGCGCCTTCATCGACGCCAACCCCGAGTCCCAGCAGCCCTGGGACAAGCCGGGCTACCGCATCCCGGGCGGCACGCCTTCCAACCCGAAGTTCGCCGCCAACCTGCCCGCCTTCCCGGCCAACCTGAAGAAGCAGTTGAACGGCGCCCCCTACCCGGCCCCGCGCAACATCCTCGCGGCGGCCGTCGAGGGCTCCCAGGTCGACTTCGAGACCGCTCTGACCATCGAGGCGCGCTACTTCACCGAGCTGGTCACCGGGCAGACCGCGAAGAACATGATCCAGGCGTTCTTCTTCGACCTCCAGGCCGTCAACTCCGGCGCCAACCGCCCGCAGGGCGTCGAGCCCCGCAAGGTCCGCAAGGCCGCGGTCCTCGGCGCCGGGATGATGGGCGCGGGCATCGCCTACACGTGCGCACGCGCGGGCATCGAGGTCGTCCTCAAGGACGTCTCTGTGGAGGCGGCGGCCAAGGGCAAGGCCTACTCCGAGAAGCTGTGCGCCAAGGCGGTCGCCAAGGGGCGTACGACGCAGGAGAAGGCGGACGCGCTCCTCGCCCGTATCACCCCCACCGCCGAGGCCGCCGACCTCGCGGGCTGCGACGCCGTCATCGAGGCCGTCTTCGAGGACCCGGCGCTCAAGCACAAGGTGTTCCAGGAGATCGAGCACGTCGTCGAGCCCGACGCGCTGCTGTGCTCCAACACCTCGACGCTGCCGATCACCGCGCTCGCCGAGGGCGTGGAGCGGCAGGCCGACTTCATCGGGCTGCATTTCTTCTCGCCCGTCGACAAGATGCCGCTCGTCGAGATCATCAAGGGTGAGCGGACCGGCGACGAGGCACTGGCGCGCGCCTTCGACCTGGTCCGGCAGATCAACAAGACACCGATCGTGGTCAACGACTCCCGCGGCTTCTTCACCTCGCGCGTCATCGGCCACTTCATCTACGAAGGTGTCGCCATGGTCGGTGAGGGCATCGAGCCCGCTTCCGTCGAGCAGGCGGCGGCGCAGGCCGGCTACCCGGCGAAGGTGCTGTCCCTGATGGACGATCTGACGCTCACCCTGCCGCGCAAGATCCGCAACGAGACGAAGCGGGCGGTCGAGGAGGCGGGCGGCACCTGGACGTCGCACCCGGCCGAGGCCGTCATCGACCGCATGGTCGACGAGTTCGACCGAACCGGCCGCAGCGGCGGCGCCGGCTTCTACGAGTACGGCGAGGACGGCAAGCGCGGCCGACTGTGGCCGGGCCTGCGTGAGCACTTCACCAAGCCGGGCCACGAGGTCCCCTTCGAGGACATGCAGGAGCGCATGCTGTTCTCCGAGGCGCTGGACACCGTCCGGCTCCTGGAGGAGGGCGTGCTGACGTCCGTCGCCGACGCCAACATCGGCTCGATCTTCGGGATCGGCTTCCCCGGCTGGACCGGCGGTGTCCTGCAGTACATCAACGGCTACGAGGGCGGCCTTCCCGGCTTCGTGGCCCGCGCCCGCGAACTCGCCGAGCGGTACGGCGAGCGGTTCACGCCGCCCGCGCTGCTGGTGGAGAAGGCGCAGAAGGGGGAGCGGTTCACCGACGCGCGCTGATGCGGGACCGCGGATTCCCGCGGGGGCTCCAGGCCCTCGCGGGAACCAAGGGCTGTCCCGCAACCCCTGTAACGCGCGCCCGCCAGGGGATGCGGGACAGCCCTTGGCCGGGTCATCCGTCCTGTGCGGGCCGTGCGAGCCACTCCTGCAGTTCCTCCTTCAAGGAGCGCTGGAAGGTGGTGAGCAGGGCCTGAACCACCAGCGGGTGCATGTGCGCGGACAGGGACCTCACGGCCGTGGGCTCGCGCTCGGCCACCGCGTCGCGGAACAGCCGAGACAACTCGTGTGCCGCGGCCCGGGAGTGCTCGATCAGGACGGTGCGGGCGGCCAGGACCGTCTCGTGGGTCAGCGGGACGTCGATCAGCTCGACGCCGAGGCGCAGCAGCCCGGGGTCCATGCGGAAGGAGTCGCCCACCTGCTCGACGACCCCGAGGGCCGCCAGTCGCTGCAGCTCGTCATCGTCGAGCGTCCGTCCCGCGCGCCGCTCCAGCTCTTCCCGCGACACCTTCTCCACGGCGTCGGGAGCCCAGGAGGCCACCACGGCCCGCTGGACCGCCAAGTCGCGCGCGGTCAGGTCCGTGGGCAGCTGCCCCAGATACCGCTCGATCGCCGCCAGTGTCATGCCCTGACGCTGCAACTCGTCGATGAGCGCCAGCCGGGCCAGGTGCTGCGGCCCGTAGTGCCCCACCCGTCGCGGGCCGATCACGGGCGGTGGAAGCAGCCCCCTGGCGCTGTAGAAGCGGATGGTGCGGACCGTGACACCGGCACGCGCGGCCAGCTCGTCGACGGTGAGCGTCGGCTCCTCGGTCTCGGTCGTCATGTGCAGCAGTATCGCTGTCCCACCATTGCTGAGAAACCTCATCCGGCTCTTCCGTGGCAACACAGCGATCAGTCGATCGGTGCATAGGGACATTTGGCGAGCATGTGGAGAACATGTGAGAAGTCCCGCTATGTGATGTGCGTTATCGCGTGGAAAGCGGTCTCCGGGAAAGGGTGACCCATTGATTTGGGCCACCTCAGGGCGGCCGAACCGGAGCACATCAGGACACCCGCGCACATCTGTGCCGGGCGCACCAGAGAGTAGATCCACGCGTGAGCAACGACGCCGTGAACACGGCAGCGGCCGCATCCCGCAACGATGCGGCCCACACGCCCGCGGACGCGGGCGACGCCGGGTACAGCAAGGACCTCAAGGCCCGCCACATCAACATGATCGCGATCGGCGGGGCGATCGGCACCGGTCTCTTCCTCGGAGCCGGCGGTCGCCTGCACAACGCGGGCCCCGCCCTGGCGCTGGCCTACCTGGTCTGCGGCGTCTTCGCCTTCTTTGTCGTCCGCGCCCTGGGCGAGCTGGTCCTGTACCGGCCCTCGTCCGGGTCCTTCGTGTCGTACGCGCGCGAGTTCCTCGGCGAGAAGGGCGCCTATGTCGCCGGCTGGATGTACTTCCTCAACTGGTCGACGACCGGCATCGCCGACATCACCGCCATCGCGCTGTACACGCACTACTGGAGCATGTTCACCTCCGTCCCGCAGTGGGTGCTCGCCCTGATCGCCCTAGCGGTGGTCCTGGCCGTGAACCTGATCTCGGTGAAGATCTTCGGCGAGATGGAGTTCTGGTTCGCGATCGTCAAGGTCGCGACCCTGGTCGGCTTCATGCTGATCGGTATCTTCCTGCTGGCCACCCAGCACCCGGTGGGCGGCCACACTCCGGGCCTGAGCGTGATCGGCGACCACGGCGGCTTCTTCTCGCACGGGATCATGCCCGTGGTCATCGTGATGCAGGGCGTGATCTTCGCCTACGCGGCCCTGGAACTGGTCGGCGTCACCGCGGGCGAGACCGCCGAGCCGGAGAAGGTCGTCCCCCGCGCGGTGAACTCGATCATGTGGCGCGTGGGCCTGTTCTATGTCGGCTCGGTGGTCCTGCTCGCGCTGCTGCTGCCCGGCTCGGTCTACTCCGCGGGCGAGAGCCCCTTCGTCACTGTCCTGTCGAAGATCGGTGTGTCGGCGGCCGGCGACGTGATGAACCTGGTCGTGCTGACCGCCGCGATGTCCTCGCTGAACTCCGGCCTCTACTCCACCGGCCGCATCCTGCGCTCCATGGCCATGGCCGGCTCGGCGCCGAAGTTCACGGCGCGGATGAACCGCAGCCAGGTCCCCTACGGCGGCATCCTGCTCACCTGTGCGGTGTGCGTGCTCGGCGTCGGCCTGAACTACCTGGTGCCGAGCCAGGCCTTCGAGATCGTGCTGAACGTGGCCTCCCTCGGCATCATCAGCACCTGGGTGATCATCATGATCTGCCACCTGGTCTTCGTCCGCCGCGCCAAGGCGGGCCTGGTCACCCGGCCGTCCTTCCGGCTGCCCGGCAGCCCGGTCACGGAGATCGCGACCATCGCCTTCCTGATGGCCGTGCTCGGCCTGATGTGGAACGACCCCGAGATCGGCCGCAAGACGCTGCTGCTCCTGCCCGTGATCGCCGCACTGCTCGTCGGAGGCTGGTTCGCGCTTCGCCGCCGCATCTCCAAGGCCGAGGACCAGGAGTTGGCCGAGATCACGAAGTAGCGGTTCACGGGCCTGGTCGCCGGTGCGGTGTCAGGCGACCGGCACGGCGCCGGAGCCGCCGGCCAGGCAGCCGATCTTGGTGACTCCGCCCACATGCCGTGTATAGGGTGCGGCGGTACGACCAGTGGGAGGGGCAGCCGTGAGCCGACCGGGGGGAACAGTGGACAGGCACCGTGACACCGACGTACTCGTTCTTGGCGGGGCCGGCGTGGACACCATCGTCTATGTTCCGGAGCTGCCGCTCCCGTACGCCGACAGCTACATGATCGAGCCCGGTATCCGGACCAGAGCCGGGCAGACCGGCGACTTCGTGGCGCTCGGCCTGACCGCCCTGGGCCTGCGTACACACCACGTCGACATGATCGGCGACGACCCCGAGGGGGACCTGGTCCGCGCGCTGCACCGCGACCGGGGAATCGCGCTCACCGCGATTCCCCAGTCCGTCGGCACGAAGCGCGCGGTCAACCTCGTCAGCCCGGACGGGCGCCGGTTGTCCCTGTACGACGTGAGTCGCTCACACTCCGAGGACCGGTTCCCCGAAGCGACGCTCCGGTCACTGGCGGCTATCGGCGGCCATGCTCATGTCGCGATCACCCACCCGTGCGCCCACGCCCTGCCTGTGCTGCGCGAGGCCGGCGTGACCCTCTCCACGGACCTGCACGACTGGGACGGAGAGAACCCGTACCACGAGCCGTTCGCCTACACGGCCGACATCGTCTTCCTGTCCACGGCCCGCCTCACCGACCCCGAGCGGACCATGCGACGCATCGCGGAGCGGGGCCGGGCGGAAGTGGTCGTCGCCACGGCCGGTGCGCAGGGGGCGTATCTGCTGGCCAACGGCGAGCTGACCCGCGTACCGGCCGTGCCGCCGCCCGCACCGGTGGTGGACTCCAACGGCGCGGGCGACGCCTTCGCCGCCGCCTTCCTCTTCGGCCGACTGAGCGGCGAGCCCGCGTGGCGGTGCGCCCTGTACGGAGCGGTGGCCGGGGCGTACGCCTGCACGGTGCCCTCCACCCGGACGGACGCGCTGGGCCGGGACGCGCTACTGGCCCGCTCCGCCGAGCTGGAATCCGCCACGCGGTGAGGCGGCCCGGGGCACCGGCCCCGGGCCGCCTGCGGTCCGGGGCTCAGCCCCCGTGGACGTCGTTCGTCGCGGCGATCTGCTCCCAGGACTTCGGCTGCGCCACGGCCGAGGTCGTCGCGATGGACGCGCCGCGCGCCGCGGGCGCCGCCGGCTTCGACGGCTGGAACAACCAGGTGTCGAAGAGCGAGGCCAGCGGCTTGCCGGACACCTTCTCCGCGTACGCCCGGAAGTCCGCGACCGAGGCGTTGCCGTACGCGTGCTCCTTCGGCCAGCCCTTCAGGATGGCGAAGAACGCGTCGTCGCCGACCTCGTTGCGCAGCGCCTGGACGGCGAGTGCGCCGCGGTCGTAGACCGCGATGTCGAACTGGTCGTCCGGGCCCGGGTCACCGGGCCTGACCGTCCAGAACGCGTCGTCGGCAGGGTGCGCGGCGTACACGTGGTCCGCCAGCTCCTGCGTCGTGCCCTGGCCCTCGTGCTCCGACCACAGCCACTGCGCGTATCGCGCGAAGCCCTCGTTGATCCAGATGTCCTTCCAGCCCTTCAGCGACACGGAGTCGCCGTACCACTGGTGCGCCAGCTCATGCACGACGACCGAGGGGTTCGCGCCGTTCGCGAACTGCTTCGGGCTGTAGTAGACGCGGGTCTGCGTCTCCAGCGCGTAGCCGGTGGTCGTGTTGGGGACGTACCCGCCGACCGAGTTGAAGGGGTACCGCCCCAGGTAGCCGGTCAGCCAGTCGACGATCTCCCCGGTGCGTTCCAGGCTCGCCCGTGCGGCCGCGTCCTTGGCGCCGAGGTCCTTGCTGTAGGCGTTGATGATCGGAACGCCGTTCGACGTCTTCCCCGTGGTGATGTCGAACTTGCCGATCGCGAGCGTGGTGAGATAGGTCGCCTGCGGCTTGTTCTGCCGCCAGGTGTAGTTGGTCCAGCCAAGCTTCGAACTCGTCGGCTGGAGCGTGCCGTTGGAGATCGCCTGGGTGCCGTCCGGCACGGTGACCGAGACGTCGTACGTCGCCTTGTCGCTGGGGTGGTCGTTGCTCGGGAACCACCACCAGGCCGACTCGGGTTCGTCCGCGGCGATCGCGCCGTCCGGGGTGCGGTGCCAGGTGGTGAAGCCGTAGGCGCTCTTCGAGGACGGTACCCCGCTGTAGCGGACCACGACGGTGACCGGTGTGCCCTTGCGCAGCGGAGTCGCCGGCGTGATCTCAAGTTCGTGCTGACCGGAGGTGGCGAAGGCGGCCTTCGCGCCGTTCACCCGCACCTCGCTCACGTCCAGCAGGAAGTCCAGGTCGAAGCGCGACAAGTCCTCTGTGGTCTTGGCCCGGATGGTCGCCGTGCCCTCCAGTTCGTCCGTCGCGGGCTGGTACTTCAGCCTGAGGTCGTAGTGGGAGACGTCGTATCCGCCGTTGCCGTAGTTGGGGTAGTAGGGGTCGCCGATACCCGGAGCTCCGGGCTGGAAGCCGGCCGCCGATGCCGGGATCGTCAGCAACAGGGAGGCGGCCGCGAGTGCTCCCGGGGCGATGAGTCTGCGGTGCACGAGAACTCCAAGTCGTAGGCGCACGAAATCTGTTCGGGGACTATTCAGACCCAGTGACCCCAGACATGTCCATGGCACCAGCAGTCCCACGAGTGTCATCTGGCCGTCATGAGTCACTCCAGTGCACTTTCCGCCCAAAACTTCCCGTGCGCACCTCCTGACCGTCATTTGTCCCCCGGTACAAGGGAGTTGGGAGGCGGTAGTGACGCCGCGACCCCGGGCATCGGCCGCCGCCTCAGGCGGCCGGGCGCGCCAGCCCGGCCGCCTCGCGCGCGCACCCCCACGCCACGGTGATACCGGCGCCGCCGTGCCCGTAGTTGTGCACCAGCGTCCCACCCCTGGGGAGCACCTCACACTCCAGTCGTACGGCATCCCGGACCGGCCGTAGCCCAACCCGGTGGCCGAGGACCCGCGCCCCTGCGATCTCCGGTCGCACCGCCGCACACCGTGCCACGATCTCCTCGGCCGTGCTTGGATCGGGCGTCAGCGACCAGGCGTCCTCCTCGGCGGTGCCGCCCAGGACCAGCCCGCCGGGCTGCGGAAAGAAGTACGTGCCCGCTTCGGACGAGTGGTCCACCGAGGTCAGCCAGGTGGTGATCCCGGGGTTCTCCACCACGACGAGCTGCCCGCGCACCGGGCGCACCAGCGGATCGGGAACCAGCTCACGGGCGCCCAGGCCGGTGCAGTTGACCACGACGGGAGCCTCGGCGGCCGGCTCCGTCAGATCCGCGACCGTACGCTCCTCGACCCGACCGCCGGCCGACAGCAGCCGGCCGCGCAGCCATCGCAGATGGGTCGACATGTCGATGAGCGGAAGTCGCGCCCACAGCCCGTTCCCGGCGTACTCGGCGTCCGTCGCCGTCCGAAGGCCCTTGACCCGCGCGGCCCACGGCCCCAGCCCGTCCAGCCGCGTCTCGCCGTGCACACCCTCGGCCATGCGTACGCCCGTCTCCTCGGGCCGCGCCGCCAACTCCTCGTACACGCCGAGCGACTCGAGGGCCCACTCGCCCACGAGGGACTCGGGTTCGATCCGGTACGGCCACCACAGTGCGCCCGCGACCGCCGAGGTGGTCCGCTCGACGGGCTCGCGCGTCCACAACCGCACCCGTCGGCCGCTCTCCGCCAGGACGATCGCCGTCGTCAGCCCGATGACACCGCCGCCCACCACGATCACATCGTCGCTTCGATCTGTGTCCACGCGGGGACGCTAGCGAATGTGGCCTGCCGCGCTCACATCACTCTCGATGTGGGAATACTCACATCATGTCTGCCGAGTACGCGACCTTCGGCCTGGCACCGGCGATCCGTGCCGGTGGCGTCCTCACCAACGGTGACTACCAGGTGCACCGGGACTACGTGGACTTCATCGTCGACGGACGCCCTCTGTTGTTCCAGCTCTCCGACCTGGACGCCGTCTCCCCGCTCGCCTCCGACATACCGCCCGCCATCTTCACCGCACAGGTACGTGGCTTTCTGCTGGAGGCCGACGCCCCGCTCGAAGGCGGCCGTTACGTCATCTACGGCTGCCCGGAGTGCGAGGATCTGGCCTGTGGCGCCGTCACCGCGGTCATCGAAAGGGACGGCGACGACTTCGTGTGGCGCGACTTCGCCTGGCAGACGGAGGCGCGGGCGGATCTGGAGCTGAACGGGTACCACGGGATCGGGCCGTTCCGCTTCCGCGGCGACGCCTACCGCAGCGCCCTCACGGCCCTGCTCGGCGGCCGTTCGGCGACGCGGCGCCGGGTACTGCTGATCGGTTCCCGTGTCGCTGTCCTCGCCAGGCTCGCCGCCGCGCTGCGCACCATCGGCATCGGGGCGGAGATCGTGCACGACGCCACCGACGTACCCGCCGAGGAACTGCGTACCTACGGCGCGGTGGCCTTCGGCAGGGCGGTCGGCGAGCGGGAACGGGCCGCCGTACGGGAGTCGTTCGAGCGCGCCGGGGTCGAGGTGGCGTACGTCGACGGCCTCGCCCCGATCGTTCCTCTCCTCGTCGCCCAGATCGAGCATGCCCTGGATCGCAGCCCGGCCGGGCGCCGCCGCCTCACTCACCTGGCCGTGGCCGGCGGCGCGGCGGAGATGGAGGTCACCTCCAGTTGCCGCGTCCAGGTCACCATCTACCGTCAGGACCGCCTGCGCCGCGTCCACGTCCACGAGGTCTTCGACGATGTCCTGGAACCAGGCCGTCACCGCATCGTCCTCGACCCCCGGGCGACGAAGGGGGAGTCCTTCGTGGTGGCCCGGACGACCGGGAGCGCACTGGTGGCGGAGGTGGCGGACTGAGCGGGTGGCGGGCCCGGACGCTGTCAGTCGGGGCACTAGGATCGGCGCTCTGATGACTGCCACCCTTGTCGCCAAGAACCTTGCCGCCGGGCACGGCGACCGTTCGCTCTTCTCCGGACTCGACCTCGTCGTCGCGCCCGGGGACGTGATCGGGCTCGTCGGTGCCAACGGCGCCGGAAAGTCCACGCTGCTGCGGTTGCTCGCCGGACTGCTCGCCCCGGAGCAGGGCGAACTACGCCTGTCCCCGCCGACCGCGGCGGTCGGGCATCTGCCACAGGAGCAGGAGCGGCGGCCGGGCGAAACGGTCCGGGAGTTCCTGGCACGTCGCACGGGCGTGGCCGAGGCCCAGCGCGCCATGGACGAGGCCACCCAGGGGCTCGTCGACGGGGCGCCGGGTGCCGATGACGCGTACGCGGTGAGCCTGGAGCGCTGGCTCGGCCTCGGTGGCGCGGACCTCGACGAGCGTGCCGAGGACATCGCCGACTCCCTCGGGCTCGGCGTCGGCCTGGACCAGCCGATGACGTCCCTGTCCGGCGGCCAGGCGGCCCGCGCCGGGCTCGCCTCGCTGCTGCTGTCCCGCTACGACGTCTTCCTGCTCGACGAGCCGACGAACGACCTGGACCTGGACGGTCTGGAGCGGCTGGAGCGCTTCGTCGGCGGCCTGCGGGCCGGGACGGTCGTCGTAAGCCACGACCGTGAGTTCCTCACTCGCACGGTCACCAAGATTCTCGAACTCGACCTCGCGCAGAACCAGATCAACCTCTACGGCGGCGGATACGAGGCCTACCTGGAGGAACGCGAGAGGGACCGGCGGCACGCCCGGGAGGAGTACGAGGAGTACGCCGACAAGAAGTCGGCCCTCCAGGAGCGGGCCCAGACCCAGCGCGCCTGGATGGACAAGGGTGTGAAGAACGCGCGGCGCAAGGCCGGCAACGACAACGACAAGCTCGGCCGCAAGTTCCGCAGCGAGGCCAGCGAGAAGCAGGCCGCCAAGGCCCGCCAGACCCAGCGCATGATCGAGCGTCTGGAGGTCGTCGACGAGCCCCGCAAGGAGTGGGAGCTGCGTATGGAGATCGCGGCGGCTCCCCGCTCGGGCGCGGTCGTCGCGACCCTCACGGACGCCGAAGTACGGCGTCGCGACTTCACGCTCGGGCCCGTGTCACTGCAGATCGACTGGGCGGACCGGGTGGCGGTGACGGGAGCCAACGGTGCGGGCAAGTCGACGCTGCTCGGCGCGCTGCTGGGCCGTGTCCCCCTGGACGCGGGGCGTGCCACCCTGGGCTCGGGCGTGCTGATCGGTGAGGTGGATCAGGCTCGCAAACTGTTCCACGGGTCGGAGTCCCTGCTGGAGGCGTTCCACGCGGCGGTCCCGGAGACGGAGCCGGTCGAGGTGCGCACGCTGCTCGCCAAGTTCGGCCTGAAGGCGGACCACGTCCTGCGCCCGGCGGCGACCCTCTCGCCGGGCGAGCGCACGCGGGCCGCCCTGGCACTGCTCCAGGGCCGGGGCGTCAACCTCCTGGTCCTGGACGAGCCGACCAACCACCTGGACCTCCCGGCCATCGAGCAGCTCGAATCCGCCCTGGACTCCTACGAGGGCACACTGCTCCTGGTGACCCACGACCGCCGGATGCTCGACGCGGTACGGGTGAACCGCCGTCTGGAGGTGGCGGACGGCAAGGTGACGGAACGCTAGTGCCGAAGCACTAGCCGGCTGTCCGACGGACACAGGCCCGGACCCTCCTGCCACAGCGAGGGTCCGGGCCCGGGTGTCTCAGCGGCGGCCGTTCTTCGGGTCGAGCAGGCCCGCGCGGCGCAGCGCGTCGGCCATCGCGCTGTTGGCCGGGGCGGGCGCCTGGCGTGAGCCGCCGCCCTGACGGCCCTGCCGCTGCTGCGGGGGACGCCCGCCACGCTGCTGGCGTCCACCGCCGCCGCCCTGCTGGCGTCCACCGCCGTTCTGCTTGTCCTGCGGTGCGGCGTCGTCGTCCAGACGCAGCGTCAGCGAGATCCGCTTGCGCGGAATATCGACGTCCAGGACCTTCACCTTCACGATGTCGCCCGGCTTCACCACGTCTCGCGGGTCCTTGACGAACGTCCTGGACATCGCGGAGACGTGGACGAGTCCGTCCTGGTGGACGCCGACGTCGACGAAGGCACCGAAGGCGGCGACGTTCGTGACGACGCCCTCCAGGATCATCCCCGCGGACAGGTCGGAGATCTTCTCGACGCCCTCCTTGAAGGTGGCGGTCTTGAAGGCCGGGCGCGGGTCACGGCCGGGCTTCTCCAGCTCCTTCAGGATGTCGGTCACGGTCGGCAGACCGAACGTCTCGTTCACGAAGTCGGACGGCTTCAGCGAGCGCAGAGCCGACGTGTTGCCGATGAGGGAGGCCACCTCCTGGCCGGAGGTCTTCACCATGCGCCGGACTACGGGGTACGCCTCCGGGTGCACGCTGGACGCGTCCAGCGGATCGGTGCCACCCCTGATCCGCAGGAAGCCCGCGCACTGCTCGTAGGCCTTGGGCCCGAGACGCGCCACCTTCTTCAGTTCTGTGCGCGAGGTGAACGGGCCGTTGGCGTCACGGTGCTTCACGATGTTCTCCGCGAGCCCGGACGAGACGCCGGAGACCCGGGCGAGCAGCGGGGCCGACGCCGTGTTGACGTCCACGCCCACGCCGTTCACACAGTCCTCGACCACCGCGTCCAGCGAGCGCGACAGCTTCACCTCGGACAGGTCGTGCTGGTACTGGCCGACACCGATGGACTTCGGGTCGATCTTCACCAGTTCGGCCAGCGGGTCCTGGAGGCGGCGGGCGATGGAGACCGCGCCACGCAACGACACGTCCATGTCCGGCAGCTCCTGCGAGGCGAACGCGGAGGCCGAGTACACCGACGCGCCCGCCTCGGACACCATCACCTTGGTGAGCTTCAACTCCGGGTGCTTGTCGATCAGTTCACCGGCGAGCTTGTCGGTCTCGCGGGACGCCGTGCCGTTGCCGATCGCGATCAGTTCGACCGCGTGCTCCTTGGCGAGGCGCGCCAGCTTGGCGATGGCCTCGTCCCACTTGTTGGCCGGGACGTGCGGGTGGATGACGTCCGTCGCGACGACCTTGCCGGTCGCGTCGACCACGGCGACCTTCACGCCGGTACGGAACCCGGGGTCCAGGCCCAGTGTCGCGCGCGTGCCGGCCGGGGCGGCGAGCAGCAGATCGCGCAGGTTCGCCGCGAAGACGGCCACCGCCTCGTCCTCGGCGGCGGTGCGCAGCCTCAGGCGAAGGTCGATGCCGAGGTGCACGAGGATACGGGTGCGCCAGGCCCAGCGGACCGTGTCCGTCAGCCACTTGTCGGCGGGCCGGCCACGGTCGGCGATCCCGAAACGGTTCGCCACGATGCCCTCGTACGACGACGAAACCGAAGACGAGTCGGCGGGCTCCTCCGGCTCCAGGACGAGGTCGAGGACCTCCTCCTTCTCACCGCGCAGCATGGCGAGGATCCGGTGCGAGGGCAGTTCGGTGAAGGGCTCGGCGAAGTCGAAGTAGTCGGCGAACTTGGCGCCCGCCTCCTCCTTGCCCTCCCGCACCTTGGCGGCCAGGCGCCCGCGCACCCACATCCGCTCGCGCAGTTCGCCGATCAGGTCTGCGTCCTCGGAGAAACGCTCGGTGAGGATCGCCCGCGCGCCGTCCAGCGCGGCCTGCGCGTCGGCCACTCCCTTGTCGGCGTCGACGAAGGCGGCGGCCGCGGCGAGCGGCTCGACCGTCGCGTCGCCGAGCAGGCCCTCGGCCAGCGGTTCGAGACCCGCCTCGCGCGCGATCTGGGCCTTCGTCCGCCGCTTCGGCTTGAACGGCAGATAGACGTCCTCCAGGCGCGCCTTGGTCTCCGCGCCGCGGATCCGCGCCTCCAGCTCCTCGGTGAGCTTGCCCTGCTCACGCACGGACTCCAGGATCGCCGTACGCCGCTCCTCCAACTCCCGCAGATAGCGCAGCCGCTCCTCGATCGTGCGCAGTTGCACATCGTCGAGCATCTCGGTCGCTTCCTTGCGGTAGCGGGCGATGAAGGGCACCGTCGAACCGCCGTCGAGCAGCTCGACCGCGGCCCGCACCTGCCGCTCCCGTACGCCGAGCTCCTCGGCGATCCTGCCTTCGATGGACCCTACGAGGGGTGTGGTCACGATCCCGTACCGCCTTCTCCACTGAGGTTGCGCGGCAATTGTGGCAGGTGGCACCGACAACGGGGATTCAGGGCGTCATTCGGCCGCGTCACTCCTCGCCGATCCCGCCCCTCGGCGAAGACGTCGACCAGGAGCGCCCCTGGTCGGCAGCCCGCCCGCCGACTCCCTGAGCCGCGTCACATCAGGAGCGGCCAGGCGCACGGCAGGAATGTCGGGGTATGGGCGCGGCTCATGCGGATCGCGATCGTGCGGAGGCCGCAGCGGCCGCCGCTCCTTTACGGGCAAACGTTGTCTGATGCGGCGCGGGTGCCTGCCGGGGCACCAGTCCATGTGAACCGAGGCTGTCTGCGCTCCAGGAACGCGGCGACGCCCTCCGTGGTGTCGCCGCTGCCGCGTGCCTGCCCGGCCCAGTACGCGTCCCGGTCCGTCCGGCCGTTCGCGAACTCCTTGGCCGCGGCCTGGGTCAGCTGGGAGCGTGAGACGAGCAGGCGCGTGAACTCCGCCACCCGCTTGTCGAGTTCGTCCTCCGGTAGCACCTCGTCGAGCAGCCCCGTGCGCAGCGCCCGCTCGGCGTCGATCAACTCGCCCGAGAACAACAGGTACTTGGCCGTCCCGGGGCCCACCAGCGAGGTCAGCCGACGGGTGGCGGACCCCGGATAGACGATTCCCAGCTTGGCCGGCGTCACTCCGAACAGCGCGTCCTGGTCCGCGAATCGCAGATCGCAGGCCACCGCCAGCTGAGCGCCTCCGCCCACGCAGTGGCCGCGGACCGCCGCCAGCGTCGGCTTCGGGAACGCGGCGAGCGCCTCCTCGGCCCGTACGGCCAGTGTCTGTGCCTTCTCGGGTGACCCTCGCAGCGTGGAGATGTCGGCGCCCGCGCAGAACGTCCCACCTTCGCCGGTGAGCACCAGCACCCGTACGCCCGGATCTGCGGCCGACATCTCGAGCAGGGGCGGCAGCGCCTCCCACATGCCGGCCGTCATGGCGTTCCGCTTGGCCGGGTGGTGGATGACGACGCTCGCCACCCCGTCGGTGACGCTGTACAGCAGCTGCGGCTCCATGGGCCGGATGGTATCCGCACGCCCCGGGACGCACAGGGCGGGGCGGGCGGTGAAGCAGTACAACCCGAAGAGTTCCGAAGGCGAAGCAACGGGGAACAGGAGTGGTCACACGACCGACCAGGTCATGCACTGGCGGTCAGATGTCGTCGATACCTGCTGACTTGTGGTCAGTGTTTCGGCGCGGACCAGCGCGTTCCCAACACTCGACGTGTGGTGACAATCGAGCGCAAGGGTGGCGACCGGACGATGGAGAACCAAGGGCGAGGGTCCGGCCCGCGCCCTGAGAGTGGCGGGAACGTATCGCACGACGGCAGAGCGCCGGGACCGCTGCCGTACGAGGGTGTCTGGCGGTTCACCGCCGCTGCCGTGGACGCCTCGGTGCCCCAGGCGCGGCACGCCGTCCGTGATCTGCTGGGCCGCCAGGGAGTGCCCGCCTCGGAGGACACCGTGCAGGCCCTGCTGCTGATCGTCTCCGAGCTGGTCACCAATGCCGTCCGGCACGCGGCGCTGCTGTCGCCGATGCTTGCCGTGGAGGTCGCCGTCGGCACCGAGTGGGTACGGGTCGCCGTGGAGGACAGCCATCCCTACCGCCCCAGTGCCCTGGAGGCCGACCACGGCAGGACTGGTGGCCGCGGACTGCTCCTGGTCCGCGAGATCACCAGAGAGGCGGGCGGGATGTGCGACGTCGAGCACACCGCGAGCGGCGGCAAGGTGATGTGGGCCGCTCTGCCGCTCAAACCCGTATGGACCGTGTGAGTCCGTCCGGCCGTGTGGGCCGGACGGACCACTGGGTCACCAGCCCGCGGACGAGCCCGTCAGCTCCCTGATCGCCGGCCTGGCGGCGTCCAGGACCGTCATGAACCACGCCGAGAACGTGTCCTTCGCATGCCGCTCCGCCAGCTCCTGCGGGGTCACGAAGACCGTCGCGGCGACCTCATCGGGGTCCTGGCGCACAGGGGACTGCACCAACCCGACGAACAGGTGGTTGAACTCCTGCTCCACCAGGCCCGAGTCCGGGTCCGGGTGGTTGTAGCGGACCGTGCCCGCCTCGGCGAGCAGCGAGGGGGAGATCCCAAGCTCCTCGTACGTCCGCCGGGCAGCCGCCGCGAACGGGGCCTCGCCCGGGTAGGGGTGGCCGCAGCAGGTGTTGGACCACACACCGGGGGAGTGGTACTTACCCAGCGCCCTCTGCTGCAGCAGCAGGCGGCCGTGCTCGTCGAAGAGGAACACGGAGAACGCCCGGTGCAACTGCCCGGGCGCCTGATGGGCGGCGAGCTTCTCCGCGGTGCCGATCGTGGTGCCGTTCTCGTCGACGAGCTCCAGCAAGATGGTTTCGGTGGTGCCGTTCGACGCACGGTTCGTCGCAGTGGCAGGTGTGATCGGCATACCCATCCTTCGCATCGGTTCTTCAGCCCCAAGTCTGCCGTACGGATCGGGCGCCCTCGGCTTCGTGCCGACCCGCATGTCCCGTCCCGGCTGCCCGGACGGGATGTACCGCTCTCGCGGAACAGAGATCGAAAGCGGCCGACTACTTGATCTTGCCCGGTGCCTTGGAGAGGGAACCCCGCTCCCGTACTTTGATCAGGTGTTCTACCGGACGGGAGGGGGTCTGCTCCGGTCAGTCGCGGCGGGCCTGCGGGTGGTGCAGCAGCCAGCCCTGCCAGGCCGACTCCACCATCTCGCGCAGCCCGTACCGCGCGCTCCAGCCCAGCTCCCGCTCGGCCAGCGCGGCCGACGCGACCGCGCGCGGCGCGTCACCGGGCCTGCGGGGCCCGACGATCGGGGGTGTGGGGTCGCCGGTCACCTCTCCGATGAGCGTGACGAGTTCACGCACCGAGACGCCTTCGCCGCGGCCGATGTTCACGGTCAGATCGCCCGTCGCGCCCGCGGCCAGCCGCCGGGCCGCCGCGCGGTGCGCGTCGGCGAGGTCGGCGACGTGGATGTAGTCGCGGACACAGGTGCCGTCCGACGTCGGATAGTCGTCGCCGAAGATCCGCGGGGCCTCGCCCCGGGACAGCCGGTCGAAGACCATCGGTACGACGTTGAAGATCCCCGTGTCGGCCAGCTCCGGCTCGGCCGTGCCCGACACGTTGAAGTAGCGCAGACACACGGTCGCCATGCCGTGCGCCCGGCCCGCCGCCCGCACCAGCCACTCGCCCGCGAGCTTCGTCTCGCCGTACGGGCTCATCGGGACACACGGCGTCTCCTCCGTGATGGGATCCACGTCGGGGTTGCCGTAGACGGCCGCGGACGAGGAGAACAGGAACCGCTTGATGCCCGCCCCCGCGACCGCGTCCAGCAGCGTGGCGAGACCGCCCACGTTCTCCTGGTAGTAGCGCGTCGGCTGGGCCACGGACTCGCCGACCTGCTTGCGCGCGGCGAGGTGCACCACCCCCGTCACCGCGTGCTCGGCGAAGACCTTCTTCAACAGCTCGCCGTCCAGCGTGGAGCCCTGGATGAGCGGAATGCCCGCCGGGAGCCGTCCCTGCACGCCGGCCGAGAGGTCGTCCAGGACGAGCACGCGCTCGCCCTCGGCAGCCATCGCCCTTGCCACATGAGCCCCGATGTATCCGGCCCCGCCAGTGATCAACCATGTCATGGTCCCTCACCCTAGGCCCGCCCGGTGAACGACAGTCGGCGCCGGTGCGCTCCCGCGCAGCCGCTTCATGCCTCGACGTGGTCTCTCTCGGCTCTACATCCGCCCGTTTTCATGAGCTATGCCCTTCATATGCCAATGATCCTTGGGTGCAATGTCCTGTATGTGCCGCTTCGGGTTCACGGTTTGTGGCGCGCCCCTTCGATCCCCGATGATGATCGCGGCGGCGGCCCTGCGGACCGCGTCGAATCAGCCCATGAACGGTCGGTGAATATCGGCCTCCAGGCATCCGATAGCCTCTGCCGACATGCTGCCCGGCCCGTTTCCCGGGTGTTCGCACCACACATAAAGACCGGCGCCCGTGTGCGTCGGGCCTCAGGGAGTGAGTTCGTCTGTCGACCGCCATCCTCACCGGCCAGCCGGTCCCCGGATCGTCGCTCGAGGGCGATCTGCGGTCGCTCGGCTTCGACGTGCGGGTCGCCACCGACGCCGGTGACACCGAGACACTCCTCGCCGCGGTGCCGGCGAACCAGCGGGTCGCGATCGTCGACGCCCGTTTCGTGGGCCACCCGCACGCGCTGCGCCTCGGTCTCACCGACCCCCGCTTCCCGGCCGCCGCGCTGCCCGGCGCCGTCACCGTCCAGCCGACCGCACGCGAGGCACTCACGCGAGCCCTTGCCCGCGAGTACTCCGCCGCGGCGCAGGGGGCGTCGTCCCCCCAGACCTCGGCCCCGGGCGAGCAGGCAGGTGCCACCAGCCTCGCCGAGCGCATCACCGCGGCTCTCGACACCGACGGCGTCCCGGTCCACCGTCCCGACCTCGGCACGCTGGTCGCCACGGTCCCCACCGACCCCCAGGCCCGTAACGAGGCCCGCCAGGCGGTTGCCGCCGTCGACGACGAGGCCGTCCGCCTGCGCAGTGCGGTCAAGGCCCGCGACGGCTTCTTCACCACGCACTTCATCAGCCCGTACTCGCGCTACATCGCCCGTTGGTGCGCCCGCCGGGGTCTCACCCCCAACCAGGTCACCACCGCCTCGCTGGTCACCGCCCTGATCGCGGCGGGCAGCGCGGCCACCGGCACCCGCGCCGGTTTCGTGGCCGCGGGCATCCTCCTGATCCTCTCCTTCGTCCTTGACTGCACCGACGGCCAACTGGCCCGCTACTCGCTGCAGTACTCCACGCTCGGCGCCTGGCTCGACGCCACCTTCGACCGCGCCAAGGAGTACGCCTACTACGCCGGTCTCGCCCTCGGCGCGGCCCGCGGCGGCGACGACGTGTGGGCGCTGGCCCTCGGCGCGATGGTCCTGCAGACCTGCCGGCACGTCGTGGACTTCTCCTTCAACGAGGCGAACCACGACGCGACCGCGAGCACCAGCCCCACCGCCGCCCTCTCGGACCGCCTCGACAGCGTCGGCTGGACGGTCTGGGTGCGCCGGATGATCATCCTGCCGATCGGTGAGCGCTGGGCGATGATCGCTGTCCTGACGGCGGCCACGACCCCGCGCATCACCTTCTACGCGCTGCTCATCGGCTGCGCGTTCGCCGCGGCGTACACCACGGCGGGACGGGCACTGCGTTCGATCGCACGCAAGGCGAGGCGCACGGACCGCGCGGCGCATGCGCTGGCGGACCTGGCGGACAGCGGGCCGTTGGCCGAACTGCTGGCGCGCACCCTGCGGGGCCCGGTCCGTGTGACGGCACCCCTCAGTGCCGCTGTCGGCGGCGTCCTCGTCGTACTCTCCGCCTGGCTCTGGGGGGCAGGCTGGCAGGTCGTCCTGTGCGCGGGCGCGTACGTCCTCGCGTCGGCCGAGGCGGTCGAACGCCCCCTCAAGGGCGCCCTCGACTGGCTGATCCCCCCGTTCTTCCGCGCCGCCGAATACGGCACTGTCCTGATCCTGGCGGCCAAAGCGGGGGTGAACGGAGCGCTTCCGGCGGCGTTCGGGCTGGTGGCGGCAGTCGCCTACCATCACTACGACACGGTGTACCGCATCCGCGGCGACGCCGGTGCGCCGCCGTCCTGGCTGGTGCGCGCGATCGGGGGACACGAAGGCCGGACGTTGCTCGTCACGGTCCTGGCCGCGCTGCTCACGGCGGCTCTGTTCAAGCTCGCGCTCACGGTCCTCGCCGTCTGCGTGGCCCTGGTGGTGCTCGTCGAGAGCATCCGCTTCTGGGTGGCCGCCCACAAGGGTGGCGCGCCCGCCGTACACGATGAAGGAGAACCTGCATGATCGGCCTCGTGCTGGCGGCCGGCGCCGGACGGCGTCTGCGCCCTTACACCGACACCCTGCCCAAGGCTCTGGTGCCGGTGGGGCCCGAGGGCGAGGAGGACAGCATCACGGTCCTCGACCTGACCCTCGGTAACTTCGCCGAGGTGGGCCTGACCGAGGCCGCGATCATCGTCGGCTACCGCAAGGAGGCCGTGTATGAGCGCAAGGAAGCCCTGGAGCAGAAGTACGGCCTGAAGCTCACGCTCATCGACAACGACAAGGCCGAGGAGTGGAACAACGCCTACTCCTTGTGGTGCGGCCGTGACGCGCTCAAGGACGGTGTGATCCTCGCCAACGGCGACACGGTGCACCCGGTCTCCGTCGAGAAGACGCTGCTGGCCGCCCGCGGCGACGGCAAGAAGATCATCCTCGCCCTCGACACGGTGAAGCAGCTCGCCGACGAGGAGATGAAGGTCGTCGTGGACCCCGCCAAGGGCGTCCAGAAGATCACCAAGCTGATGGAGCCGTCCGAGGCGACCGGCGAGTACATCGGCGTCACGCTCATCGAGGGCGACGCGGCCGCGGAGCTGGCCGACGCGCTGAAGGCCACGTTCGAGCGGGACCCGCAGCTGTACTACGAGGACGGTTACCAGGAGCTGGTCAACCGCGGCTTCAAGATCGACGTGGCGCCGATCGGTGACGTCCCGTGGGTCGAGATCGACAACCACGACGACCTCGCCAAGGGTCGGGAGATCGCGTGCCGGTACTGACGAGGCTCATCCCCTCGCCGGTCGTCGTCGACATCCGGCCGGGAGCGCTCGACGATCTGGCGACGATCCTGTCCGACCAGCGCATCGCGCCCTCCGGCCGGTTGGCCTTCGCGATCAGCGGTGGTTCCGGCCGGGTGCTGCGCGAACGTTTCGCCTCGTCGTTCCCGCAGGCGGACTGGTTCGAGGACGCCGACGGGACCATTGACGGTGCGGTGAAGCTCGCCGAGTCGATCAAGAAGGCCGGTCGCTACGACGCGGTCATCGGTCTCGGCGGCGGCAAGATCATCGACTGCGCCAAGTACGCGGCCGCGCGTGTAGGCCTGCCGCTGGTCGCCGTGGCCACCAACCTCGCCAACGACGGCCTGTGCTCACCTGTCGCGACGCTCGACAACGACGCCGGCCGAGGCTCCTACGGCGTACCGAACCCGATCGGCATCGTCATCGACCTCGATGTGATCCGCGGGGCGCCGCCCAAGTTCGTACGCGCGGGCATCGGCGACGTGATCTGCAAGATCTCCGCCGTCGCCGACTGGGAGCTGTCCCATCGTGAGACCGGCGAGCAGATCGACGGTCTCGCCGCCGCGATGGCCCGGCAGGCCGCTGAGGCGGTACTGCGCCACCCCGGTGGCGTGGGCGACGACGCGTTCTTGACGACGCTGTCCGAGTCCCTGGTGCTGTGCGGCATCTCGATGTCCGTCGCCGGTGACAGCCGTCCGGCCTCGGGCGCCTGCCACGAGATCAGCCATGCCTTCGACCTGACCTTCCCCAAGCGCAGCGCGCTCCATGGTGAGCAGTGCGGCCTCGGCGGTGTGTTCGCGACCTTCCTCCGGGGCGACTACGAGACCGCAGGACGGATGGCCGACGTGCTGCGCCGCCACAGCCTCCCGGTCCTCCCGGAGGAGATCGGCTTCACCGTGAACGAGTTCGTCGAGGTCGTGGAGTTCGCCCCGCAGACCCGACCCGGCCGCTACACGATCCTCGAACACCTCGACCTGAAGACCAACCAGATCAAGGACGCATACGCCGACTATGTCAAGGCCATCGGTAGCTGAACTACGCCCCGTCGTTCACCCGGAAGGGGTGAAGGACCGGCGCAGCGGTGAGCACTGGGCAGGACGCCTCTACATGCGGGAGATCTCGCTGCGGGTGGACCGCTACCTGGTGAACACCAGGGTCACGCCCAACCAGCTGACCTACCTGATGACCGTCTTCGGCGTACTCGCCGCCCCGGCCCTGCTGGTGCCGGGCGTGGCGGGCGCCGTGCTCGGCGTGGTGATGGTCCAGCTCTATCTGCTCCTCGACTGCGTCGACGGCGAGCTCGCCCGCTGGAAGAAGCAGTACTCACTCGCCGGGGTGTACCTCGACCGGGTCGGCGCCTACCTCACCGACGCGGCGGTCCTGGTCGGTTTCGGCCTGCGCGCCGCCGACCTGTGGGGCTCCGGGCGGATCGACTGGCTGTGGGCCTTCCTCGGCACCCTCGCCGCCCTCGGCGCCATCCTGATCAAGGCTGAGACCGATCTCGTGGGCGTCGCCCGTCACCAGGGCGGGCTGCCCCCGGTCAAGGAGGCGGCTTCCGAGCCGCGCTCGTCCGGCATGGCACTGGCCCGCAAGGCCGCCGCCGCGCTGAAGTTCCACCGGCTGATCCTCGGGATCGAGGCATCCCTGCTGATCCTGGTCCTGGCGATCGTGGACCAGGTCCGGGGCGACCTGTTCTTCTCCCGGCTCGGCGTCGCGGTACTCGCCGGCATCGCCCTGCTGCAGACACTGCTCCACCTCGTGTCCGTCCTCGCCTCCAGCAGGCTGAAGTGAGCGGCCCCACCAAGGGCGCGAAGGTCGGAGCGGTCATCATCACGATGGGCAACCGCCCTGCCGAGCTTCGCGCCCTCCTGGATTCGGTGGCCCAGCAGGACGGCGATGCCGTCGAAGTCGTCGTGGTCGGCAACGGCTCGCCCGTCCCGGACGTCCCCGACGGCGTCCGCACGGTCGAACTGCCCGAGAACCTCGGCATTCCCGGCGGCCGCAATGTCGGTATCGAGGCCTTCGGCCCCGGCGGCACCGACGTCGACATCCTCCTGTTCCTGGACGACGACGGTCTGCTCGCCCGCCCCGACACCGCCGAGCTGTGCCGTGCGGCCTTCGCCGCCGACCCGCACCTCGGCATCATCAGCTTCCGCATCGCCGACCCCGACACCGGAGAGACCCAGCGGCGCCATGTGCCGCGGCTGCGCGCCTCCGACCCGATGCGGTCCTCCCGGGTCACCACCTTCCTCGGCGGCGCCAACGCCGTCCGTACGAAGGTCTTCGCCGAGGTCGGCGGTCTGCCGGGCGAGTTCTTCTACGCCCATGAGGAGACCGACCTGGCCTGGCGGGCACTGAACGCTGGCTGGCTGATCGACTACCGGTCGGACATGGTGCTGTACCACCCCACGACCGCCCCCTCGCGGCACGCGGTCTACCACCGCATGGTCGCCCGCAACCGGGTCTGGCTGGCCCGCCGTAACCTCCCCGCCCTCCTTGTCCCGGTCTACCTGGGCGTCTGGATGCTGCTCACGCTGCTGCGCCGCCCCTCGCGGGCCGCACTGAAGGCGTGGTTCGGCGGATTCCGGGAAGGCTGGGCGACCCCGTGCGGGACCCGGCGGCCCATGAAGTGGCGTACGGTATGGCGCCTGACCCGACTGGGCCGCCCTCCCGTCATCTGACAAGCTCTTTACTCGACAGCACGCGGACGGGAGCGGGACCCAGATTCCGGCTCTCGCCCACGCCCGAGCAGGCTGTGCATCCCGAAGACGGAAAGTTTTCCAACCTGTGAGTGAGACAACGCATGACGGCGGAGTCGCGGTGAGCGCCCGCCCGTCGCCCGATGAAGGACTGACCCCGACCGAGCTGGCCGCCAAGTACGGGCTCTCGGTCAGCGGCGCCCGGCCCGGGCTCGTCGACTACGTCCGCCAGCTGTGGGGCCGACGTCACTTCATCCTCGCCTTCTCCCAGGCGAAGCTCACCGCCCAGTACAGCCAGGCCAAGCTCGGCCAGCTGTGGCAGGTCGCCACCCCGCTGCTGAACACGCTGGTGTACTACCTGATCTTCGGCGTGATCATGCATGCCGGCCGGGGCATGGCGCTCAGTACGTACATCCCGTTCCTGGTGACCGGTGTCTTCGTCTTCACCTTCACCCAGAGCTCCGTCATGGCCGGCGTCCGCGCGATCTCCGGCAACCTGGGCCTGGTGCGCGCCCTGCACTTCCCGCGAGCCTCCCTGCCCATCTCGTTCGCGCTGCAGCAGCTCCAGCAACTGCTCTTCTCGATGATCGTGCTGTTTGTCGTGGCGATGGGGTTCGGCAGCTACCCGAGCATGTCCTGGCTGCTGATCGTCCCGGTTCTGGTGCTGCAGTTCTTCTTCAACACCGGCCTGGCGATGATCGTGGCGAGGCTGGGCGCCAAGACCCCGGACCTCGCCCAGCTGATGCCGTTCCTCCTGCGCACCTGGATGTACGCGTCCGGCGTCATGTTCTCCATCAACACCATGCTCCAGGGCCGGCCCGAGTGGGTCATGCGCGCGTTGCAGGTGAACCCCGCCGCCGTCTACATGGACCTCATGCGCTTCGCGCTCATCAAGGACTACGGCGCCTCGAACCTCCCGCCGCACGTCTGGGCCCTCGCGCTGTTCTGGGCCGTCGTCGTGTTCGCCGGCGGGTTCGTGTACTTCTGGAAGGCGGAGGAGCGGTACGGCCGTGGCTGAGCAGAACACCGGGGCACGGGTCCCCACCGTCATCGCGGACGAGCTGCACATCGTCTACCGCGTCAACGGCGCCAAGACCGGCAAGGGCAGCGCCACCGCAGCCCTCAGCCGGATCCTCAAGCGAGGATCCGACGACGCGGCGCGCGGCGTGCGCAAGGTGCACGCGGTCCGGGGCGTCTCCTTCGTCGCCTACCGCGGCGAGGCCATCGGTCTGATCGGCTCCAACGGTTCCGGGAAGTCCACGCTGCTGCGCGCCATCGCCGGACTGCTGCCGGCCGAGCGGGGCAAGGTCTACACCGACGGCCAGCCCTCTCTCCTGGGCGTCAACGCGGCCCTGATGAACGACCTGACCGGCGAGCGCAACGTCATCCTGGGCGGCCTCGCCATGGGCATGTCCCGAGAGCAGATAAAGGCCCGCTATCAGGAGATCGTCGACTTCTCCGGTATCAACGAGAAGGGCGACTTCATCACGCTGCCCATGCGCACCTACTCCTCCGGCATGGCGGCGCGGCTGCGGTTCTCCATCGCGGCGGCCAAGGACCACGACGTCCTCATGATCGACGAGGCGCTGGCCACCGGTGACCGCAAGTTCCAAAAGCGCTCCGAGAACCGCATCAAGGAATTGCGCAAGCAGGCCGGCACGGTGTTTCTGGTCAGCCACAACAACAAGTCGATTCGCGACACCTGCGACCGTGTCCTGTGGCTGGAACGCGGCGAGCTGCGCATGGACGGCCCGACCGAAGAGGTCCTGAAGGAGTACGAGAAGTTCACGGGCAAGTAGCCCCGACGCCCAGGGCCCCGCCGGAACGCTCCGGCGGGGCCCTGCGTCTGCAAGGGAAACGCCAACTCCGTTTGGTCTTGGGAATCTTGACGCCAATCGGTGTGTTGTTGTGATGTGCAGGACACCCCGCGGATGCTCATTGCGTTGTACAACGTAAGCTGTAACGGTCCTGATTCGCGGCAAGTGGGGCGATAATGCCCTGCACCCTCACACCTGCCGCACTGCGCGGACGGTCGGGCGGCGTGTCCGAAATAGGGTGTATTGGGTCAGCGGTGTAGAACGGGAGATGTGACGGCAATGGCTACGGAAAGTCTCCGGCTTCGCGAGGCATGTGCCGTCTCCGCGTCGGGTGGCGAGCGGTGACCGCAGCTGGGACGGCGCGCATCGGCGACCCTGAGCGCGACACCCTCGACAAAGCCGCGGACGAGAACTTCCCCGTGGCTCCGTTCTTTCTACCCAAGGTCTGGCGTGCGGATCTGATGGCCGTCTACGGCTTCGCGCGTCTCGTCGACGACATCGGCGACGGCGACCTCGCGCCCGGTGGCGCAGACGCCCGGCTCCTCGGTGTGTCGCCGCAGGAAACGGAGGACCGCCTCGCGCTTCTGGACGCCCTCGAGACGGACCTGCACAGGGTCTTCGAGTCGACGCCGCGGCATCCTCTTGTGGCCCGCCTACAGACCACCGTCCGGCGCGCCGGCCTCACTCCGGAGCCGTTCCTCGGTCTGATCGCCGCCAATCGTCAGGACCAGCTCGTCACGCGGTACGAGACCTACGACGACCTTCTCGCCTACTGCGAACTGTCCGCCAACCCGGTCGGACGCCTGGTTCTCGCTGTCACCGGCACGTCCACTCCCGAGCGCATCCGGCGCTCCGACGCCATCTGCACGGCACTGCAGATCGTGGAACACCTTCAGGATGTCGCCGAGGACCTCGGCCGTGACCGCATCTACCTCCCCGCCGAGGACATGAAGCGCTTTCATGTCCAGGAGGCGGACCTCGCCATGGACACGGCAGGCGCATCGGTGCGCGCACTGGTCGCGTACGAAGCGCAACGCGCCCGCGATCTCCTGAATGAAGGCGCCCCCCTCGTGGGTAGCGTCCACGGCAGGTTGAGGCTGCTGCTTGCGGGTTTCGTGGCGGGAGGAAGGGCGGCGATCCAGGCGATCACCGCCGCCGAATACGACGTACTTCCCGGCCCCCCCAAGCCCGGCAGGCTCCGGTTGCTGCGCGAGGTGGGCGTGACCCTGCGAGGAGAGGGGTGATCCGGACCGTGGAGTCGGAACAGCACGTGTCCCCGCCGGTACTCGCCGCGTACAGCTACTGCGAGGCCGTGACCGGGCAGCAGGCCCGTAACTTCGCCTATGGCATCAGACTCCTGCCGACGCCCAAGCGTCGCGCGATGTCTGCTCTGTACGCGTTCTCCCGACGGGTCGACGACATCGGTGACGGCGCGCTGGCGGCCGACGTCAAGAAGGTGCGGCTGGAGGAGACCCGGGCGCTGCTGGCCCGGATCCGTGACGGCAAGGTGGCCGAGGACGACACCGACCCGGTGGCGGTCGCCCTCACCCATGCCGCCTGGCACTTCCCGATCCCGCTCGACGGCCTCGACGAACTCATCGACGGCGTCCTCATGGACGTACGCGGCGAGACCTACGAGACCTGGGACGACCTGAAGGTCTACTGCCGCTGCGTGGCCGGGGCCATCGGGCGGCTCTCGCTCGGAGTGTTCGGCACGGAACCAGGGGCGCGCGGCGCCGAGCGCGGGCCCGAGTACGCGGACACTCTCGGGCTCGCGCTGCAGCTCACCAACATCCTCCGGGACGTTCGTGAGGACGCCGAGGGCGGCCGCGTCTACCTACCCGCCGACGACCTCGCCAAGTTCGGCTGCTCGGCCGGGTTCCGCGGGCCGACCCCGCCGGAGGGCTCCGACTTCGCAGGGCTTGTGCACTTCGAAGTGCGCCGTGCTCGTGCCCTCTTCGCCGAGGGCTACCGGCTGCTACCCCTCCTCGACCGGCGCAGCGGCGCCTGTGTCGCCGCTATGGCCGGCATCTACCGACGGCTGCTGGACCGCATCGAGCGCGCGCCGGAGGCCGTGCTGCGCGGTCGTGTCTCGCTGCCCGGCCGTGAGAAGGCGTTCGTCGCGGTGCGCGGACTCTCGGGCCTCGACGCCCGGAACGTGTCACGGCGGACCGTCAGGAGGCGTGTCTGATGGATAAGCCGGCCCCAGGCGATTTCATCCGCGAAAAGCGGCAGGCAACCCTCCGGTCCGGCGCGGCGTCCCTGACGGAGACGGCTCGCCGTGCATCGTTCAATCACCACGGCGGACCGGCAGGGGAGGGAGCACGATGAGCGACGGCACACGGCCCGAGGGCCAAGCCGCGGACACTGCGGACCGCCCGGAGAAGCCCTCTGCCCGCGGGACGTCCGCCGTGGTCGTGGGCGCCGGACTCGCCGGGACCACGGCTGCGCTCGCGCTTGCCGACGCCGGGGTGCGTGTCACTCTGCTGGAAGGGCGCCCGCGCCTTGGCGGTCTCGCGTTCTCCTTCCAGCGCGGGGACCTGACCGTGGACAACGGGCAGCACGTCTATCTGCGCTGCTGCACCGCGTACCGCTGGTTCCTCGACCGGATCGACGCCGCCGCGCTCGCACCCCTGCAGGATCGTCTCGACGTGCCCGTTCTCGACGCGAACGCCACGCCCGGACGACGGCTCGGCAGACTTCGGCGTGACGCGCTGCCCGTGCCCTTGCATCTTGGGCGCAGCCTCGCCACCTACCCCCATCTCTCGCTCGCCGAACGAGCCAAGGTCGGGCGTGCCGCGCTGGCGCTGCGAGGACTCGACCTCGCGGACCCCGCGCTCGACACGCAGAACTTCGGCGGCTGGCTCGCCGCGCACGGCCAGTCGGCACGTGCCGTCGAGGCACTGTGGGACCTGGTCGGGGTCGCCACTCTCAACGCGGTGGCCGCGGACGCTTCGCTCGGGCTCGCCGCGATGGTGTTCAAGACGGGTCTGCTGTCCGACCCGGGCGCGGCGGACATCGGCTGGGCCCACGTCCCGCTGGGCGAACTGCACGACCGGCTGGCACGCAAGGCGCTCGAGTCCGCGGGCGTCCGTGTCGAGGTCCGTACACGCGTCACCTCCATCTCCCCTCAGGGGAACGGGCGTTGGAGCGTTCAGGTTCCCGGTGAGCGCATCGAGACCGACACGGTGGTCCTCGCCGTCCCGCAGCGCGAGGCCCACGACCTGCTGCCCGCCGGCGCTCTCGACGCCCCCGAGCGGCTGCTCGAGATCGGCACAGCGCCGATCCTCAACGTCCATGTCGTCTACGACCGCAAGGTGCTGGGGCGGCCGTTCTTCGCCGCGCTCGGCTCCCCGGTGCAGTGGGTCTTCGACCGCACCGAGGCCTCCGGGCTGCGCGAGGGCCAGTACCTCGCGCTGTCACAGTCGACCGCGCAGGACGAGATCGACGAGCCCGTCGCCGTACTGCGCGACCGCTATCTACCGGAACTTCGACGGCTGTTGCCCGCGACCCGCGGCGCCGAGGTGAAGGACTTCTTCGTGACCCGGGAGCGTACGGCGACGTTCGCCCCCACCCCCGGCGTCGGGCGGCTGCGGCCCGGTGCCCGCACCAAGGCACCCGGCCTATACCTGGCCGGAGCGTGGACCGCCACCGGGTGGCCCGCGACCATGGAGAGTGCGGTCCGCAGCGGCGTCAGCGCGGCGAGCGCCGCACTGGACGCCCTGGGCCGGGCCGACGCCCGCCTCCCCGACCCTTTCGAGGAGGCGGCATGAGCGTCGACCCGCACGAGAGAGGCCCCCGCACTCCCGGTATCGCAACAAGAGGAGAGACTGTGCCCACTGTGCCCCCGGCCGAGATGGCTGCCGACGCGGTGGACGTGTCCGCGCTCCTGGAGCGCGGCCGGACCCTGGCCGCACCGGTGCTGCGGGCGGCCGTCGACCGCCTGGCACCGCCCATGGACACCGTCGCCGCCTACCACTTCGGCTGGATCGATGCCGAGGGCAACCCGGCGGAAGGCCATGGCGGCAAGGCCGTGCGCCCCGCGTTGGCGCTGCTCTCCGCCCAGGTCGCGGGCAAGGCCCCCGAGGTGGGCGTGCCCGGCGCGGTCGCGGTCGAGCTGGTGCACAACTTCTCCCTGCTGCACGACGACCTGATGGACGGCGACGAACAGCGCCGCCACCGCGACACCGTGTGGAAGGTGCATGGTCCGGCCCAGGCCATCCTCGTCGGTGACGCTCTGTTCGCTCTTGCCAACGAGGTCCTGCTGGAACTCGGCACCGTCGAGGCCGGGCGTGCCGCCCGGCGCCTGGCCACCGCCACCCGCGCCCTGATCGACGGCCAGGCGCAGGACATCTCCTATGAGCACCGCGACCGCGTCACCGTCGCGGAGTGCCTGGAGATGGAGGGCAACAAGACCGGCGCCCTGCTCGCCTGCGCGTCCTCCGTAGGCGCGGTCCTCGGTGGCGCGGACGACCGTACCGCCGACGCGCTGGAGAGGTACGGTCACCACCTCGGCCTCGCCTTCCAGGCCGTCGACGACCTCCTCGGTATCTGGGGCGACCCGGAGGCCACCGGGAAGCAGACCTGGAGCGATCTGCGTCAGCGCAAGAAGTCCCTGCCGGTCGTGGCCGCGCTTGCGGCGGGCGGACCCGCCTCCGAGCGGCTCGGCGAGATCCTCGCCGAGGACGCCAAGAGCACCGACTTCGAGAACTTCTCCGAGGAGGAGTTCGCCGCGCGCGCCGCGCTCATCGAGGAGGCGGGCGGCCGCGAATGGACCGCCCAGGAGGCACGCCGCCAGCACGCGATCGCCATCGAAGCCCTGGACTCGGTCCAGATGCCCCAGGAGGTGCGCGCGCAGTTCACGGCGCTCGCCGACTTCGTCGTCGTAAGGAAGAGATGATCACTATCGGTCGAATACACCTCGCTTAGTCGCCGACCGGTGCGCCCACGCTCTCGACTCCTCCCTCACTCTCACTGACGCGCACCGGTCGACGGCGGACCCACAGCAGCACGACTTGCACGACTGCAGGAAGGGGAAGCCATGACAGCGACGACCGACGGAAGCACCGGGGCCCTGTCGCCCCGCGCTGCCTCGGCCAGCGACACCAACGAACCCCTCCCGGAGGAGCCCGGGAGGGTTGGCACTCGAGAGGCCGCCGAGCTCGCCATGCGGCGCGCGACGGACTTCCTGCTCTCACGGCAGGACGCCCAGGGCTGGTGGAAGGGCACCCTCGAGACGAACGTCACGATGGATGCCGAGGACCTGCTGCTCCGTCAGTTCCTTGGAATCAGCGACGAGAAGACCACCGAAGCCGCCGCCCTGTTCATCCGCGGCGAGCAGCGTGACGACGGCACCTGGGCCACCTTCTACGGCGGACCCGGCGAACTGTCCTCCACCATCGAGGCCTACGTGGCGCTGCGCCTGGCCGGCGATGCGCCCGACGAGCCCCACATGGCGAAGGCGTCCGCGTGGGTCCGTGAGCAGGGCGGCATCGCTGCCTCCCGGGTGTTCACCCGAATCTGGCTCGCCCTGTTCGGCTGGTGGCGGTGGGAAGACCTGCCCGAAATGCCGCCGGAGATCATCTTCTTCCCCAAGTGGATGCCGCTGAACATCTACGACTTCGGATGCTGGGCGCGGCAGACCATCGTTCCGCTCACCATCGTTTGCGCGAAGCGCCCGGTGCGCCCCGCGCCCTTCCCGCTCGAAGAGCTGCACACCGACCCGAGCGACCCCAGGCCCGCCAAGGCGCTTGCCCCTGCGACCAGTTGGGATGGCGTCTTCCAGCGGCTCGACAAGGCGCTGCACCAGTTCCGCAAGGTCGCTCCGCGCGGGCTGCGCAGGGCTGCCGTCAACTCCGCCGCCCGCTGGATCATCGAGCGGCAGGAGAACGACGGCTGTTGGGGCGGGATCCAGCCGCCCGCAGTGTATTCGATCATCGCCCTGCACCTGCTCGGCTATGACCTCCAGCATCCCGTGATGCGCGAGGGTCTCGCCTCGCTCGACCGTTTCGCCGTATGGCGGGAGGACGGCGCGCGCATGATCGAGGCGTGCCAGTCCCCGGTGTGGGACACCTGCCTCGCGACCATCGCGCTTGCCGACGCGGGTGTCCCCGCCGACCATCCGCAGCTGGTGAAGGCCGCGGACTGGATGCTCGGCGAGGAGATCGTCCGACCGGGCGACTGGTCGGTGCGACGTCCCGGACTGCCGCCGGGTGGCTGGGCGTTCGAGTTCCACAACGACAACTACCCCGATATCGACGACACCGCCGAGGTCGTCCTCGCGCTGCGCCGCGTCAAGCACCCCGATGCGGAGCGGGTCGAGAAGGCGATCGGGCGCGGGGTGCGCTGGAACTTCGGTATGCAGTCGAAGAACGGCGCATGGGGCGCCTTCGACGTCGACAACACCAGCCGGTTCCCCAACCGGCTGCCGTTCTGTGACTTCGGCGAGGTCATCGACCCGCCGTCCGCAGACGTCACCGGTCACGTCGTGGAGATGCTCGCCATCGAGGGCCACTCCCACGACCCCCGCACCCGCCGCGGCGTCAAGTGGCTGCTGGCGGAACAGGAGCCCGACGGCTCGTGGTTCGGACGCTGGGGCGTCAACTACGTCTACGGCACCGGTTCGGTGGTGCCCGCACTGATCGCCGCGGGGATCCCCGGCGCGCACCCGGCGATCCGCCGTGCCGTCGCCTGGCTGGAGAGTGTCCAGAACGACGACGGCGGCTGGGGCGAGGACCTGCGCTCGTACCAGGAGGCGGGAAAGTGGAACGGTCGGGGCGCTTCCACGGCCTCGCAGACGGCGTGGGCGCTGCTCGCGCTGCTGGCGGCGGGGGAGAGCGACTCCAAGACCGTGGAACGTGCCGTCGAGTTCCTCGCCCAGACTCAGAAGGAGGACGGATCCTGGGACGAGCCGTACTTCACCGGCACCGGCTTCCCCTGGGACTTCTCCATCAACTACCACCTCTACCGGCAGGTCTTCCCGCTCACCGCGCTCGGTCGCTACGTCCACGGCGAGCCGTTTGCCGAGGTCAAGGGGAGCTGATCGATGAGCCAGAAGCCCGCCGCGGCCCAGCTGCTGATCGCCTGCGCGCTCGGCATCGAGCAGCTCGCTCTGCGCAGTGGTGGCCGGACGGGCGCCGATGGGCCCTTCACCGTACTTCGTACGGGTATGGGCCCTCGGTCGGCCGAACGCTCGGTCAGCCGGGCGCTCGCCGAGCCGGCCCTCGCCCGGGCGGCCGTACTCGCCACGGGCTTCTGCGCGGGGCTCGCTCCCGGGATGCACCCCGGCGACCTGGTGGTCGCCGAGGAGACCCGGGACCCGCGCGGCACCACCCCCTGCGTGGGCACCGACCTGCTGGTCAAGGAGCTCGTCCGTACCCTCCCGGGGCGCACCGTCCACACCGGGCCGCTGACCGGCTCGGACCATGTCGTCCGCGGCCAGGAGCGGTCGGAACTGCTTGCGACCGGTGCGATCGCGGTCGACATGGAATCCGCGGCCACGATCCACAGCGCCGTACGCGCGAGCGCGCGCCCGGTTGCGGCCGTCCGGGTGGTCGTGGACGCTCCTGAACATGAACTCGTCCGGATCGGCACGTTGCGCGGTGGAATATCAGCCTTCCGCGTTCTTCGTGCCGTCCTTCCCGCTTTCTTCGAATGGCACCGTACTTTGCTGCTCCCTCGGAGGTGAGCCAGATGGCCATGCCGTTGCGTCAGACCGTCAAGGTCGCTACATATCTGTTTGAACAAAAGCTCAGGAAGCGGGACAAGTTCGCGCTGCTGGTAGAGCTGGAACCACTCTTTGCCTGCAACCTCAAATGCGAGGGCTGCGGGAAGATCCAGCACCCGGCAGGCGTACTCAAGCAGCGCATGCCCGTCGCCCAGGCCGTGGGAGCGGTACTCGAGTCCGGCGCCCCGATGGTGTCCATCGCGGGTGGAGAGCCGTTGATGCATCCGCAGATCGACGAGATCGTGCGGCAGTTGGTGGCCAAGAAGAAGTTCGTCTTCCTGTGTACCAACGCGCTGCTGATGCGCAAGAAGATGGACAAGTTCAAGCCCTCCCCCTACTTCGCCTGGGCGGTGCACATCGACGGCCTGCGCGATCGGCATGACGCCTCGGTGGCCAAGGAGGGCACCTTCGACGAGGCGGTGGCGGCCATAAAGGAGGCCAAGCGGCGCGGTTTCCGGGTCACCACCAACTCGACCTTCTTCAACACGGACACCCCGCAGACCGTCGTGGAGGTGCTGAACTACCTCAACGACGACCTGAAGGTCGACGAGATGATGCTTTCGCCCGCCTACGCCTACGAGAAGGCCCCCGACCAGGAGCACTTCCTCGGTGTCCAGCAGACCCGCGAGTTGTTCAAGAAGGCCTTCTCGGGCGGCAACCGCAGGCGGTGGCGGCTCAACCAGAGCCCGCTCTTCCTGGACTTCCTGGAGGGCAAGGTCGACTTCCCGTGCACCGCGTGGGCGATCCCCAGCTACTCCCTCTTCGGCTGGCAGAAGCCGTGCTACCTGATGAGCGACGGGTACGTGGCCACGTACAGGCAACTGCTCGAGGAGACCGACTGGGACCAGTACGGCCGAGGCAAGGACCCCCGCTGCGCCAACTGCATGGCGCACTGCGGCTACGAACCGACCGCCGTGCTCGCCACCATGGGCTCGTTGAAGGAGTCCCTGAGGGCCGCACGCGAGACCATGACCAGCGGAAAGCAGCAGTGAAGCGATGAACGCCGTTCCCTTGGGAGTCCCCGAGGTGCCGGCCCGGCCGATAGCGCAGCGACGCGTGTCGCGGCAGATCGATGTCGGGCCGGTGGCGGTGGGGGGCGGGGCCCCGGTGTCGGTGCAGTCGATGACGACGACGCGTACGTCGGACATCGGCGCGACGCTTCAGCAGATCGCGGAGTTGACGGCGTCCGGCTGCCAGATCGTCCGGGTGGCCTGCCCGACGCAGGACGACGCCGACGCGCTCGCGACCATCGCCAGGAAGTCGCAGATCCCGGTGATCGCGGACATCCACTTCCAGCCGAAGTACGTTTTCGCGGCGATCGAGGCGGGCTGTGCCGCCGTCCGGGTGAACCCGGGCAACATCAAGCAGTTCGACGACAAGGTGAAGGAGATCGCGAAGGCCGCCAAGGACCACGGCACTCCGATCCGGATCGGGGTGAACGCGGGCTCGCTGGACAGGCGGCTGCTGCAGAAGTACGGCAGGGCGACCCCCGAGGCGCTGGTCGAGTCGGCCCTGTGGGAGGCGTCGCTCTTCGAGGAGCACGGCTTCCGGGACATCAAGATCTCGGTCAAGCACAACGACCCCGTCGTGATGATCGAGGCCTACCGTCAGCTCGCCGCGCAGTGCGACTACCCGCTCCATCTGGGCGTCACCGAGGCGGGGCCGGCCTTCCAGGGCACCATCAAGTCGGCCGTCGCCTTCGGTGCGCTGCTCTCCCAGGGCATCGGCGACACCATCCGCGTCTCCCTGTCCGCTCCTCCGGTCGAGGAGATCAAGGTCGGCACCCAGATCCTGGAGTCCCTGGGCCTACGGCAGCGGCGCCTGGAGATCGTCTCCTGCCCGTCCTGCGGGCGCGCCCAGGTCGACGTGTACAAGCTGGCCGAGGAGGTCACGGCGGGCCTGGAGGGCATGGAGGTGCCGCTGCGGGTCGCGGTCATGGGGTGTGTGGTCAACGGTCCCGGGGAGGCGCGGGAGGCGGATCTGGGGGTCGCCTCCGGCAACGGCAAGGGCCAGATCTTCGTCAAGGGCGAGGTCATCAAGACCGTGCCCGAGTCGAAGATCGTGGAGACGCTCATCGAGGAGGCGATGAAGATCGCCGAACAGATGGAGAAAGACGGAGCCGGGTCCGGAGAACCGGCCGTCACCGTGAGCTGAGCAGCACGGACCGAGAGGGGGCCGAGCGTGACGATTCTGGAGAACATCCGGGGGCCACACGACCTGAAGGCGCTTTCGGAGGCGGACCTTGTTCAACTGGCCGAGGATATCAGGGAGTTCCTGGTCCACGCGGTCGCCAGGACCGGTGGTCACCTGGGGCCCAATCTGGGGGTGGTGGAACTCTCCATCGCACTCCACCGGGTCTTCGAGTCACCGGTCGACCGCGTTCTGTGGGACACCGGCCACCAGAGCTATGTGCACAAGCTGCTGACAGGGCGTCAGGATTTCTCCAAGCTGCGCGGCAAGGGCGGCCTGTCCGGCTATCCGTCGCGTGAGGAGTCCGAGCACGACGTCATCGAGAACAGCCACGCCTCCACGGCGCTCGGCTGGGCCGACGGGCTCGCCAAGGCTCGCCAGGTGCAGGGGGAGAAGGGCCATGTCGTCGCGGTCATCGGGGACGGCGCGCTGACCGGAGGCATGGCCTGGGAGGCGCTCAACAACATCGCCGCCGCCAAGGACCGCCCGCTGATCGTCGTCGTCAACGACAACGAACGCTCGTACGCGCCGACCATCGGCGGCCTCGCCAACCACCTCGCCACGCTGCGCACGACGGACGGCTACGAGAAGGCCCTGGCCTGGGGCAAGGACCTGCTGCAACGCACGCCCGTCGTCGGCAACACCGTCTACGAGGCCCTGCACGGCGCGAAGAAGGGCTTCAAGGACGCGTTCGCTCCGCAGGGTCTTTTCGAGGATCTCGGCCTCAAGTACGTAGGGCCGATCGACGGACACGATCTGAGGGCCGTCGAGTCGGCGCTGCGCCGGGCGAAGCGCTTTCACGGCCCGGTGCTGATCCACTGCCTCACCGAGAAGGGCCGTGGCTACGAGCCCGCGCTCGCCCACACGGAGGACCACTTCCACACCGTCGGCGTGATGGACCCGCTCACCTGCGAACCTCTTGCGCCGACGGGCGGCCCCTCATGGACCTCGGTGTTCGGCGACGAGATCGTGGAGATCGGCGAGGAACGCGAGGACGTCGTGGCGATCACGGCGGCCATGCTGCACCCCGTGGGCCTGACCAAGTTCGCCGAGCGGTTCCCCGAGCGGGTGTGGGACGTCGGGATAGCGGAACAACACGCGGCGGTGTCCGCGGCCGGTCTCGCGACCGGCGGCCTGCACCCTGTCGTCGCCGTCTACGCGACCTTCCTCAACCGTGCCTTCGACCAGCTACTGATGGATGTCGCCCTGCACCGCTGCGGGGTCACGTTCGTCCTGGACCGGGCCGGCGTCACGGGCGTCGACGGACCGTCGCACAACGGCATGTGGGACATGTCGATCCTGCAGGTCGTGCCCGGCCTGAGGATCGCCGCGCCACGTGATGCCGACCAGCTGCGGGCGCAGTTACGGGAGGCGGTGGCGGTGGACGACGCTCCGACGATGATCCGGTTCCCGAAGGAGTCGGTGGGTCCGGCGATCCCGGCGGTGGACCGGGTGGGCGGCATGGACGTGCTGCACCGGGCCGACCGGCCGGAGGTGCTCCTGGTCGCTGTCGGCGTCATGGCACCCGTCTGTCTCCAGGCCGCCGAGCTGCTGGGGGCCCGCGGCATCCGCTGCACGGTCGTCGACCCGCGCTGGGTCAAGCCGGTCGACCCCGCGTTGCCGGGCCTGGCCGCCGAGCACCGGCTCGTGGCGGTCGTCGAGGACAACATCCGGTCCGCCGGTGTCGGCTCCGCGGTCGCGCTGGCGCTCGGCGACGCCGACGTCGACGTGCCCGTACGACGGTTGGGGATCCCGGAGCAGTTCCTCGCGCACGCCAAGCGCGGCGAGGTGCTGGCCGACATCGGCCTCACACCAGTCGAGGTCGCGGGGCGCATCAGTGCCTGCCTGGCTGCCAAGGATGAGCTCTCCAAGGAGAAACACGAATGACGACCCCTTCCGGGAACCAGGAGTTCGATCTCGGCGCGCTCCTGACCGAGCGCGGGGCCGAGCGCTACGAGCTGCACGCGAAGTACCTCAACCACCAGCTCCCGCGCATGCTCCACACCATCGGCTTCGACAAGGTCTACGAGCACGCCGAGGGCGCCCACTTCTGGGATGCGGACGGGGGCGACTACCTGGACATGCTCGCCGGGTTCGGGGTGATGGGCCTGGGCCGCCACCACCCCGTGGTCCGCAAGGCGCTGCACGACGTCCTGGACGCAGGGCTCGCCGACCTTACCCGCTTCGACTGCCAGCCGCTGCCCGGCCTGCTGGCGGAGAAGCTGCTGACCCACAGCCGGCACCTGGACCGGGTGTTCTTCGGTAACAGCGGGACGGAGGCGGTCGAGACGGCACTGAAGTTCGCCCGGTACGCCACGGGCAGGCCACGGATCCTGTACTGCGCCCACGCCTTCCACGGACTGACCACCGGGTCCCTCTCCGTGAACGGCGAGGCCGGCTTCCGTGACGGCTTCGCCCCGCTGCTGCCCGATACGGCGGTACCGCTCGGCGACCTCGACGCCCTGGCCCGGGAGCTGAAGAAGGGAGACGTGGCGGCCCTCATCGTCGAGCCCATCCAGGGCAAGGGCGTCCACGAGACCCCACCCGGCTATCTGGCCGCGGCCCAGGAGCTGCTGCACAAGCACAAGGCGCTGCTGATCGCGGACGAGGTGCAGACCGGACTCGGCCGCACCGGGGACTTCTACGCCTACCAGCACGAGAGTGGCGTCGAACCGGACCTGGTGTGCGTGGCGAAGGCGCTCTCCGGCGGTTATGTACCGGTCGGTGCCACCATCGGCAAGGAGTGGATCTTCAAGAAGGTCTACTCGTCCATGGACCGGGTGCTCGTGCACTCCGCGAGCTTCGGGTCCAACGCACAGGCGATGGCGGCCGGGCTCGCCGTGCTGTCCGTCATGGAGAACGAGCAGATCGTGGCGAACGCCTGTGCCGTCGGGGAACAGCTCAAATCCCGGCTTTCGGCGCTCATCGACAAGTACGAGATGCTCAGTGACGTACGTGGCCGGGGCCTGATGATCGGCATCGAGTTCGGCCGTCCCAGCTCGCTGAAGCTGCGCAGCCGGTGGACCGTGCTGCAGGCGGCCCGAAAAGGTCTGTTCGCGCAGATGGTCGTCGTCCCGCTGCTGCAGCGGCACCGGATCCTCACCCAGGTCTCCGGGGACCAGCTGGAGGTGATCAAGCTGATCCCGCCGCTGATCATCGACGAGCAGGACGTCGACCGCTTCGTGGAGGCCTTCACCGCGGTCATGGACGATGCGCACGGCGGCGGGCTGATGTGGGACTTCGGGAAGACGTTGATCAAGCAGGCGGTGGCGAACCGCTAGCGTGCCGTAGCACCGTTCACGCTTTGCCTGTCAGGCAAGAAATTTGCCTGACAGGCAAGTCTGCGGCTCAATAGAGGTATGAGCACTTCCGAGACCGGGTCGGCCGAGGACCTGCCTGCCGTCGCCCCCCAGCTGCGAGCGCTGCGTCGACGTGCCTCCCTCACTCTGGAGGCCGCGGCCCGCGCCGCCGGGCTCTCGCCCGCGCACCTGTCCCGGCTGGAGACCGGGCAGCGCCAGCCCTCGCTGCCGATGCTGCTCGCCCTCGCTCGTATCTACGGTACGACGGTCTCCGAACTGCTCGGCGAGGCAGTCGCCGACCGGGACGCGGTCGTCCGCGCCTCCGAGATGGAGCCCACCAGAGCAGGGGGCTGGACCTACTGGCAGGCCGGCGCATCGGGCCGCGGGATGCAGGCCCTGCGCGTCCACGTCCCGCACGGCACCCAGAACGACATCGTGCGTGTCCATCCTGGCGAGGAGTGGCTGTACGTCATCAAGGGGCGGTTGCGGCTGTGCCTCGGTGACAGTACGCATATCCTCGCCCCCGGTGACAGCGCGCACTTCGACTCGCTCACCCCTCACCGGCTCGCGGCCGTCGACCAAGACGGGGCCGAGCTGCTCTTCGTCCACACCCTGCTGCAGAGCCCGAACACCGCGCTCTGTATTGGTCCCACCCCTGGAGAAACACCATGACCGAGCACCCGGAGACCCGTTCCGACCGCGAGGAGAGGTTCCCCCGCACCCTCTGGATCCGGCTCATCATCTACATCGCCGTCGGTCACCTCTTCGCCGGCTTCATCTGGATGCTGTTCGAGCTGGGCGGCCAGAAGTAGGACACGAGACGGGAGCGGCACGATCCGACCGGCGAGAGCGGCTCAGTCCAGCAGCCGCTCGCGCAGCCGCTCCCGCAGCAACGGTGTGACCCCGAGCCCCCGCTCCAGATAGGTGTCGACGCCGCCCCAGGTCTGCTCCACGGTCTCGAACGCCGCCGCGAGGTATTCGGCGCGTGCGTCGAAGAGTGGGCTGAGCAGCTCCATCACCTCGGGGGAGTACGCCTCGGCCTGTGAGCCGTTGCGGTGCACCCTGTACCGGCGGTGCTTCGCGTTCGACTCCAGATAGTCGGCGACGATCGCCTCGCGCTCGACCCCGAGGGCCAGCAACGTCACCGCGATCGACAGGCCCGCGCGGTCCTTGCCCGCTGCGCAGTGCATCAGCGCAGGCACGCTGTCCTCGGCCAGTGCGCGCAGCACCTGGGAGTGCTCGGCCGTACGCTTGGTGACGATCGTGCGATACGCGACCACCATGCGGTTTGCGGCCTTGCCGTCGGCGAGCAGTGCGCGCAGCTGCTCCAGGTCGCCGTCCCGGACCATCTTCCAGAACTCGGCACCGTCGGCCGGGTCGGTCAGCGGAAGGCTGACGTTCCGTACGCCGGGCAGCTCGACGTCCGGCCCTTCCAGCTTCTTGTCCGCCGCGTTGCGGAAGTCGAAGATCGTGTGCAGGCCGAGGGTGGAGAGGAACACCGCATCCTCGCGCGTCGCATGCGCGAGGTGACCGCTGCGGAAAAGCACTCCATGGCGCACACGCCGTCCGTCCACGGTCGGCAGACCGCCCACATCCCGGAAGTTGCGCACTCCGGCCAGCTCGGGCTCGATCGACGGGACGTGCTGCGTCACGGGGGCTCCTCCCAACCGTCCGTCGGCGCTGCTCGTCGACGGGCCGCGCCTCGACGATACGACATGGTTCATCAGGCAACCATCCACCGGCCGAACACTGTCGGTCCGGTGCGTCCTCGGTACCCGTCCCGGACAGTCGTCCTCGCCCGCCTCCAGGCGTTGCACCACGCTGAGCCGGCCGCTCGGCCGTGGCTGGGCGGTCTCGACCCGAAGGCGGCGGATTCCTCGATCGGAGCCTTATTCCGGATCGACCCCAACATGGCGAGTGGTTTTTCTCACCACCCGTCAACCCCTTCCTACGGTCGCGTAGCTCACATCCGAAGGTGAATCATGGGGCGATGTGGCAGACGATTCGAAGAGTGACAACAGATCAGTGATCGGGTCGTACGTGGCGGTGGGGGACAGCTTCACCGAGGGCGTCGGCGACCCCGGCCCGGACGGGCAGTTCGTCGGCTGGGCCGACCGGTTCGCGGTGCTCCTCGCCGACCGGCGACCCGAGGGCGACTTCGCGTACACAAACCTCGCCGTGCGAGGCAAACTGCTCGACCAGATTGTCGAGGACCAGGTCCCGAAGGCCGTCGAACTCGCCCCCGACCTGGTCTCCTTGTGTGCGGGCGGCAATGACATCATCCGGCCCGGCACCGACCCCGACGACGTCGCCGAGCGGTTCGAGCGAGCCGTCGCCGACCTCACCTCCGCAGCCGGCACCGTCATGGTGACCACCGGCTTCGACACCCGCGGCGTGCCCGTGCTCAAGCATCTGCGTGGCAAGGTCGCCACCTACAACGGGCATGTCCGGGCGATCGCCGACCGGTACGGCTGCCCGGTCCTCGACCTGTGGTCGCTGAAGACCGTCCAGGACCGGCGCGCCTGGGACGACGACCGCCTTCACCTCTCGCCCGAGGGGCACACCCGGGTCGCCCTGCGGGCGGGCCAGGTGCTCGGCATCGAGGTGCCCGCCGACCCGGATCAGCCGTGGCCGCCGCTGCCGCCGCGCGGCACGCTGGAGGTACGGCGCGACGACATCCAGTGGGCACGCGAGTACCTGGTCCCCTGGATCGGGCGCCGGTTGCGCGGTGAGTCCTCCGGTGACCGCGTCGTGGCCAAGGGCTCTCTGTCGCCGGACGACATCAGGGAGCGGATCGCACAGGCGGTCTGAGCAGCCCGGCCACATCGGCTACGGCCCCGGGTCACCGGCTCGGTCCCTCCTCGCCAGGCGGGTACGCAGGACCTGCGTACCCGCCTGGCGCGTCCCGTTTGCGCACAGTGCCGTGCCGACCGGGGGAGCGGGAGTCACCCGGGCGGCGTGGGGCCCTTTGACGTCAACGCTGCGCGTTCCACGCCGAGTTCACGCGCGAGCGCCTCGTCGGCCCACTCCTGGGCACGCGCCCGTGACACCGTGCCCCCATAGGCCGTCATCTGCACGGCGAGCCCGTCGAGCAGCGCGGTCAGCCGCAGCGCGGTGGCCGCGGGGTCGGGGCAGCGGAACTCGCCCGCGGCCACGCCTTCCGCCACGATCTCGGTGATCGCGGCCTTCCACTGCCGGTCGAGGTCGCGGGCGACGTCCCGCACCGCGGGCTCACGCAGCGCCGCCGCCCAGCCCTCGATCCACAACCGCCAGCCCTTGGCCGGTCCACTGGGCGCGTACCAGCGCACGGCGGACCGCAGCCGACGCAGCGCCGAGGTACGCCGACCGAGCAGCTTGCGCAGATGCGCGAGATCGTCCTCAGCGGCGTACGAGAACGCTTCCGCGACCAGATTCTCCTTGGTCGAGAAGTGGTACAGCACCAGCGCGTTGCTCACCCCGAGCGCCGAGGCCACGTCGGCGATACGCACCGCCGCCACGCCCCGTGCCTCGATCTGTCCGACGGCGGCCCGCAGCAGCTCCTCCCGCCTCTGGGCCACACTCAACCGCACCCTCGTCACCCGACAACCCTATGTCACCCGGTATCACCCGAACCGCTCCACGGCAGTCGGTCGGCGACCGGCACGTGCGCGGCTGCCCCGGGACTGGTCCCGTCAGCCTCCGCGCGGTGCGGCGTCCGACCGGCCGACGCCCACATCGAGCACCTGGTCCGCCCGTCGGCCTGTCATGGAGCGAAGCCCCCAGGAAGGCGGCGAGGCGACCCCTCCGATCTGCGAGGGGGCCTCGACGCTCTCCGACGGGACCTCTACCGGACGGGGGCCCGTTCCGCCGTCTGTCGCGCGGTGCCTGGTGCGTCACAGGAGTCCTTGAAGCCCTGACTCGTCAGGCCCAGCGCCGAGTTGATGCGCGAGCGCAGGTTCTCCACCGCCACCATCGTGGTCAACTCGACGAAGGCGGGCTCGCCAAGTCGACCGACGAGCCGGGCGGCGAGGTCGTCGTCCACCTCGGGCGGTGTGGCAGTCATCGCCTCGGCGTACTCCATGACGTCCCGCTCCAGTTCCGTGTACACGTCGCTGTCCCGCCAACGCGGCACTTCGACCAACTTCTCGCGAGTGATGCCCTTTTCCCGGCTCACCCAGTAGCCGAAGTCCATACACCAGGAGCAGCCGATCGACGCTGCCGTCGCCATCTCGGCCAGCGCCTTCAGGCCCGGGTCGAGCTTGTTCCACTTCGTCAGTGACCGCTCGAGCCGCAAATCGGCCCGCAGTACACGGGGATGGTGGGCGAGCGCCTTGCCCGGGTCGAGGACCTTGCCGTACGTCCGTTTCGAATACCACTCCATGACACGGAAGAAGACGGTGCGGCGTGGGGTTAGGGAGATACGGGCCATGAGGCACCTCCAGTACGTCGTTCCGGGCGCTCCGTGATGGGCGCCCGCACGGTGATGACGTACCGACGTCCCTCGAATGTGACATCGGGCCCGCACGGGGTGGCGCACGCCGGGGCACCGCGCTGTGACGTGGACAACCCGGCACTGTCATAAGGGCCGACCATAATGAGGGGCCTGACCGACTCCACTGGAGGTGCCGTGACTGGTTCCCGTTCCCTGACCTCCGGGCTGCGTGCGTTGCGGCCTGCCGCCTTCGGTGCGGACCCGAGCGGGGAGCGTCTGGCGCGCATCCGCAGATCACCGCATTTCGCGGACGGCGCCTTTGTGAACCCGGAGGGCACCCGGACCCGCCCGTCGGGCGGGTCCGCGGTGGAACTGGCGAAAGTCTTCCTCCGCAAGGAGGCCCGCGCCCACCGTGCTCCGGCCGGCACCGTCCCGGTGCACCCGACGACCTACGCCGACCTGGCCAGGCCCCCGGCAAGCGGGCTACGGCTGACATGGATGGGGCACTCCAGCGTGCTCGCCGAGATCGACGGGCATCGGGTGCTCTTCGACCCGGTCTGGGGCGAACGCTGTTCCCCGTTGGAGTTCGTCGGCCCCAAGCGGCTGCACCCGGTGCCGCTACCGCTGGCCGCGCTCGGCCCCGTCGACGTCGTCGTCATCTCGCACGACCACTACGACCATCTCGACCTGCCCACCATCAAGGCGCTGGCCGACACCGACACCGTCTTCGCTGTACCGCTCGGCGTCGGTGCCCATCTGGAGCACTGGGGAGTCCCGGTGGACCGGCTGCGCGAGCTGGACTGGCACGAGTCGACGAAGGTCGGCGGCATCACCCTGACCGCCACGCCCGCCCGCCACTTCTGCGGCCGTGGCCTGCGCAACACCCAGCACACCCTCTGGGCGTCATGGTCTGTGACAGGTGACGAGCACCGCATCTACCACAGCGGTGACACCGGCTACTTCGAAGGCTTCAAGGAAATCGGCGCCGAGCACGGTCCGTTCGACGCCACGATGATCCAGATCGGGGCCTATTCCGAGTTCTGGCCGGATATTCATATGACGCCCGAGGAGGGCATGACCGCCCACCTCGATCTCCAAGGTGGCCTGTCGCACGGGGTGATGCTGCCGATCCACTGGGGTACTTTCAATCTCGCGCCGCATCCGTGGGCGGAGCCGGGGGAGTGGACGCTGGCTGCGGCCGAGGCGGTCGGGCAGGCGGTCGCTGTTCCCGTGCCGGGCCAACCCTTCGAGGTTGCAGGGGACTTGCCCACGAGCCCGTGGTGGCGGGATGTGTCTTTGCCACTGAGCCGTGAGTGGCCTGTTCCGGAGTTCAGTGCGGAGGCAGCTCGTGCGGACCTCGACCTCGTGGGCGAGGGCTGATCGTGGATGAGCTGAAGCGCGTGACGGGCGTCCTTGCAACCATGTCGGAAGTCGAGCGGGAGCATGTCCTGCGAGTTATCGACGGGCCGCCCGCGTGGGCAGACTCAGGAACGAGCGTCGGAGTTCCGGCGGTTGCCCTCCGCCAGCCGTAGGTGCGCGAGTGTGAGAGTGACTGAATGGCGCGTGGCGCGCTGACAGAGCGGATGTGTCGGCTCGCCCAGTGCTACGGCGAGGTGGGCAGCTGCGGGGAGCGGAGCACGAGCAGGGTGATCTCGCTGGGGGCGAAGACGCGGAACGGCGGGCCCCAGAAGCCGGTGCCGCGGCTGGTGTAGAGAAGGGTGCGGGTGCCGTGGTGGCTGAGGCCGGCGAGGGCGGGCTGGTCGATGCGGACCAGGTGGTGGAAGGGCCAGATCTGGCCGCCGTGGGTGTGGCCGGAGAGTTGGAGGTCGATGCCGTCGGCTGCTGCCCGGTCGACGAACTTGGGCTGGTGTGCCAGGAGCAGGACGGGTAGGTCGGGGTCGGCGCCGTTCAAGGCCCCGGCGAGGTGGGCGCGGTGGCCTGCCAGGCCGGAGGACTCGGCGGTGACATCGTCCACGCCGGCGACCACGAGGGTGTCGCCTCCGCGTTCGAGCAGCAGATGGCGGTTGCGCAGTGGCTCCCAGCCCAGCTCGCCCATCAGGTCGACCCAGCCCTGGGCCTCGCTGTAGTACTCGTGGTTGCCGGTGACGTACACACGAGCCCGGGTGGCCCGCACCGTACCGAGTGGGACGGCCTGGGCGCGGCGGCGTTCGGCCGTGCCGTCCGCGATGTCGCCGGTGTGGCAGACCAGGTCGGCCTCCAGAGAGTTCACCGTCTCACATACCCGCGCCGACCAGCGAGTGCGATCGAGCGGGCCGTAGTGGGTGTCGGTGATGAGGACGACGCGGATGCCGTCCAACCCCGCACCCAGCCGTGGGAGTTGCACGTCGAGTCGGCGTACGCGTGGCACGCGGCGGGCTTCGGCGTACCCCCAGGCGAGTAGTCCGGCGGTGATGCCGAGGACGGCCCAAGTGACGATTCGGGCCCGGTCCTGACTCTCGCCGACGTCAGCCACGGTCAGGGCGAGCCGCAAGAGGACGCCGAGCAGAACGGACCAGGTGAACAGAACCCAACTGGTGCCCAGCAGGGTGTCACCGACGATCGCCGCCCGGTCCTGCTGGCGCCGACCGTGGCCGCGCACCATCGCGAGCGGCATACCGACAAGGCCGAGAGCAAACAGGGCGGTGCCGACCAGCGTGACGGGCAGCGGCCAGTGCTGGCCGGTGTGGAGGAGCACCCAGCAGGGCACGGCCCACAGCAGGACGGGGGCGATCAGCGGGATGTAGCGCATCAGGCGGTGCAGTCGGCTCTGCCGCGGAGCTTGCGCTTCGCTGTCGGCGGGTCGGGTGTTGCTGGTGTCGGTCACGCTTCCCCTCTCTGGCCAGGCTGCCGTCTCGCGCACTGTATCCGGTCGTCCTCGGGCTGGCCGGACGGGCGTTCATGGGTGCCACGTGATACAGCCACCGCTCAAGGCCCATAAGGGACTTCGAGAGAATTCACCTTGAGGAGCCGAAGTCAGTGACGCACTGAGGCCACCTATCCGGAGACGTGGATTCCGCGGCCCGGTGGGGCATCCTCCGGCAGGAAGCGGAGGCCCCCGGTCCCGCGGCGCCCGGTCGGTGCTCCAAGTCGCCGTCGAGCAGGGTCTCGTCCTGCCGTTGGCCATTTCGCGTGTTCGTCTCGCACAAGAAGGCCGTGGCTGCCGCCCGCGTGGAGCGGGATGGCGGCCACGGCCTTCTCGGTGTGTCTGGCCGGCAGCGCGTGCGATGCACGATGCCAGGCAAATCAGAGTGCTGTACGCGCGGCTTCACGCGGCCTTCGTCAGAGTGGACCGGCCCTTGCTGGGCGCGTGCCGGGCGGGTGTTGCGGGTCTGGTCATGACTCCTCGTCCGTCGTGGCGCGGCCACAGGCGGAGGGCACCGATCGCTCCTGCCCCGGCAAGGACCGCGAGGACGGACCAGGCAAGGGTGAAGCCGGCGTTCGTGCCGAGCCATCCTGCGACGGGGTAGGTGATCAGCCAGGCCAGATGGGACAGAGAGAACTGGGCTGCGAATGCCTCGGGGATCGCGTTCCGTGCGACGGAGGCGCGCAGGACCTTGCCGGTCGGTGTGATGATCAGTGCCATGCCGATGCCGATCACGGTCCAGATGATCGCCGTGCCGGTCCATGTGGTGAGGCCGGCCGCGATGAGCGTCACCGCGGCGGTCGTGCCGCCTACGAGGACTCCGGCGCCGGTCATCATGACGGTGCGGGCAGTGATCCGGTCGAGAAGGCGGGGCAGTACGAGGGCGGCCAGGAGGGTTCCGGTGCCGGAGGCGGCGAGCGTCCAGGCGACGTCCGACTGTGAGCCGCCGAGCTCGTCACGGACGTAGTTGACGGTGGTGACGACGACGATCGACCCTGCCGCCGCAACCACGAGATTGAGCGCCATGATGCCGCGGAGCCGCGGCGTCCTGAGGAAGGTCCTGATCCCTGCTGCCGCCTTGTCCCATGCCTTGGTGTGGGTACTGGGGCGGGCGTCGGGGATGCGCGTCGACAGGACGAGCAGGGCGGAGATGAGGAATCCGGCGGAGGTGCCCAGGAACAGCCAGTTGAAGCTGATGAACGTCAGGGCGACGGCTGCCAGCACGGGGCTGAGCAGGCTCTCCATGGTGGAGGCGACCTGGGAGGCGGACAGGGCACGCGTGTAGTCGGACTCGCCGGTGACGATGTCGGGGATGACGGCCTGGAACGTCGGGGTGAACGCCGCGGAGGCGGCCTGGAGCAGGCCGATCAGGACGTAGATGTGCCAGACCTCGGTGACCAGCGGCAGTGCCAGGACCACCGCACCGCGGACCACGTCGAGGAGGACCAGGAAGGTTCTCCTGGGGAGGCGGTCGACGTACGCGGCAGCCAGCGGGGCTATGCCCACGTACATGACCATCTTGATGGTCAGTGCGGTGCCGAGGACCATGCCGGCGCGCGAGCCGGCGAGGTTGTAGGCGAGGAGTCCGAGGGCCACTGTGGTCAGCCCGGTACCGGACAGGGCGATGACCTGGGCACTGAACAGGTGACGGTAGTCGCGGATGGCGAACAGACGCATGGCGGGTTCCTTCCGTTTCCATGCGGCGGGGCACGGCCCCGGGGTGGAGGCCGTGTCCCGCGAGTACAGGCGGGGTTGTCTTTACGCACCGGTGTCGCTCCCCGGTGTGAGGCCGGCGAGCAGGTTGAAGGCGCCGGTGAGGATGTTGAGGGCGACGACGCCGACGACGTCGGCTATCGCCCGGTCGCTGTAGCCGTGCTCACGCAGCGCGATGACCTGTTCGTCGGTGATCGAGGTCGGCTCGCGATAGCTCTGGAGGGCGAGGGTGATGATCGCCGCGATCGCGGGATCGGCCGAGGTGCCCGCGTGGGCTCGCTCGATCTCTTCCTCGTCCACTCCCATGGCGCGGGCGGCACTGACATGCGCGTCGAGACACAGCCTGCATCCCTGCAGGACCTGGACGGCGATCGAGATCCGTTCGCTGATTTTGCGGTCGAGTTTGGCTCGTCCCATGGCCCGGCTGAGCTGGAGGTAGCCGCCGAGTACGGCCGGCGAGTGCGCCATCGTGGAGACCATGTCACCGATCTGGCCATGGCGGGAGACCAGGTCGGCGAGGAGGTCGCGCGAGGCGCCGACCGCCGTGTCGGGCGTGAGTCGGGTCAGGCGGGGCATGACGTTCCTTCCGCGGTCAGTGGTGGGCGTGGTCGCTGTGGTGGTGGCTCCCGTGGTCGGGGGCGGCGTGGGATGCCGCGTCCGAGAGGGGGGTGGTCGCGGTGGTCCGCACCGTGAACTCGGCTGTCCGGACGACGTCGTTGTGCTGGAAGTCCAGGTACAGGCGGTAGGTGCCGGCCGAGGGCGCGACCGCCATGAAGGCGATCTCGGGTCCCGGTGCGGTGGTGCCGTCACCGGGTTCGCCCTCCGGGTGGACGTGGAGGTAGCCCAGGTCGCCGACCCGCAGTGCCACCAGGTGTCCGTACGCGGCCAGGTAGGGCTGCAGGTCGGTGACGGGCCGGTCGTTCCGGCTGACGGTTAGGGTCAGTTCGCTCGCCTGGCCGGGCAGGAGTTCACCGTCGAGCGTGACGGTGTACTCGCCGATCTGTGCGATCCCGGCGGCCTCGGGGAGCGGCCGCGGGTCGTACGGCCCGGCGACCGCGACGTCGATCCCCAGCGTCATGGTCCCGTCGTGGCCGACCGGGTGGATGTCGGTGAAGAACCGCCAGTCCCCCGGTTCCAGGGTCAGTTCGACGCTCCAGGTGCCCTTCTCGTCCATCACCGGGTGCACGTGCTGGAACCCGGCCGTGTCGCGCCGGACGGCGATGAAGTGCAGTTCTTTCTCGTGCTCGGCTATGAACTCGGTCACCGCCTGCCCGTCGGGGCCGATCACCCGAAAGCTGACCGGCTGCACACCGGCGGCGAGGATCGTCGAGTCGAACTCGAGGGTGTACCCGTTCTCGGAAACCGACAGCCCACCAGGCTGGGCTCCGCCGTGGCCGCCGTGGTTGTTCTGGCCGTGGCCGGAGTGATTCCTCATGACATCTCCATAGGTGTGATGCGCCGCCTGACGTTGCCCGTTCAGGACGTCGATCGTAACCATATACCCCCCGGGGGTATTCCGGGGGCATTCCGGGAGCCCCGATGTTGAAATCTCGCGAGGGGGGCTTGTCGAGGTGCGCGAGTCGCCGTCGGCGTGGTGGCGGTACTGCGCTGCCAGCGGGTCCGTAGGGCGGTGAGGTCGGCCAGGGTGCGGCGGCTGCCGATGATCGGCTGATATCGGGTGTCGGCCGGGTCCTGGGCGTAGACGGTGATCCGTTTGGCGACGTCGAACCCACCGTCCAGCAGGGCGCGTTGAAGGATGCCTTCGCCCCAGCACTCGGGTGCCCGGCGGGTGTGGAGGTAGAAGGCGGTCAGCCCGGGAGATTGGGGGGTGCGCCGCATCGAGCACGGAGTGAGCCGGAATGATCGGCCCCGGAGCCCTGGCTCAGGCGCCAGGTAGCTGTCAGGAGGCTTTCGCGTCGTCACGGGGCCCAAAGGTCAGACCGGAGCCCACCCGCCAGCTACTGGGAAAGGCTCACGAATTCACAGGCCTCTGACCAGGACCGACACCGAGTTCACGGACATGTTCCGAGTCCGTGCGGTTGACTCGAGATCCTCGCCGAGCTACGTCCATTTCGGATGAGTCAGGAGGTGCCGGTGCGTACTGCGGTCGTGGCGAGGGTGGTGTAGCGCATCGTGAAGCGACCACCTAGCGAGTCGATGGCGGCCCCGACCGCGTCAAGGATGTCGGCTGTCTGGTCGGGGGAGAGTTGGGTGAGGCCGCCGGTGGTGGGGAGCAACTCCAGCCATTGGTCGCGCGTATAGGGTCGCTCCCAGTCGAATCGCCACTGTTCGGGGTCGTTGAAGCGCTCGGTCTGCCGGATCGCGTCGGCGAACTTCGCGTACCCCGCTTGGTACATGTCCAGCGGGCGTCGAGCCGGCTGATTGCCGAACGGCGAGTCCGGCGCCACCCGCCGGTAGGCGGCGGCGAACGGTTCGGCCACCTCGGCGGGCGGCTCGTACACGTGCCCGAAGATCGCCAGACGCCCGTACGGACGCAGTGCCCGGGCTGCCTTGACCGCGCCGGCGACCGGATCCACCCAATGCCAGGACTGGGCCGCGATCACCGCGTCGAACGTCCGGCCGGCCGGCTGCCAGGCTTCGAATGTCGCCACTTCGACCTGTAGGCCGTGGTCTCGCGCGAACTTGGCCATCCGCTCATCCGGCTCGACGCCGAGCACGGTGCAGCCGGCGGCCTGGAACTGGCGGGCTGCGATGCCGGTACCGCAGCCCACGTCGAGCACCTCTGTCCCAGGGCTCCCGGCGGCGATCCGCGCCACCAGTGCGTCGGGATAGCCGGGTCGGGCCTGGTCGTAGCGTTGCGCGTCCGTACCGAACGACTCGGCCATCCGCCGGGCCTTGTGCAGCTCGGCGCGGGAAGGTTCTGAGTGCTCTCGCGATAAGGTGGGCATGCGCCCACTTTAGTGGGCACATGCCCACTGGGCAATGAATGCCAGCAGGTTGACGCACGAGAGGATCTGTGAGTGCCGACTGGGGTGCACCTTCGTGACGCGCGACAGCAGTTGTTCGACGCCGCCGAACGCGTGCTGCTGCGGGACGGGCCGGACGCGCTGACCAGCCGGGCCGTCACCGAGGAGGCGGGCTGCGCCAAAGGCGTCCTGCACCGACACTTCAGCGACTTCGACGCCTTCCTCACCGACCTCGTGCTCGACCGAGCCGCGCAGCTCGAGGCGCAGGCGAGTGCGCTGCGCGAGTCCGCCGGCACCGGCACGGTGGCCGACAACCTCACCACCGCGCTGACCACCTTGTTCGGACCGGTTCCGGTGGCGATCATCCCGCTCGTCACCTTCCGGGACGAGCTGCGCGCACGGCTGCGACAGGCCACGCTCGGAGGCGGCATCGCGATCCTCGCCCAGGCTACGACCGCGATCTCCGCCTACCTGGCCGACGAGCGCGAACTGGGCCGCATCGCGGCCGACGCTGACATCGACTCGCTGGCTCTCTCCCTGGTCGGTGGCGGACATCTCCTGTTCGCAGGCCGCGACCCCGGTCCGCCGACCAAGGCAACCGTCAACAAGCTCGTGACAACGGTGCTCGCCGACGTTGTGCAACGGCGTCCACGCTGACGGTCTTTGCGGACGAGGGTCTCTGCGTCCTGGGGCGTCGAAGGCAAGGGTGGTGCGTACTCGCCCAGAGGTGGGAGAGCCTCGGATTCCCGGGCGTCAGAACCCCAGTCGACGTCGCGGGCGCCTCCGAGCCGGTGGCCCTGTCAGGTTTGCTGCCCGTCTGTGGAACCCATGGGGTAGTGCTCCCGGATCAAACGGTTCAGGCGTTCCCGGGCACTGTCCAGTTGGGCGGCTGTATCGGCTGCCTCCCGAATCAGGCAATCCAGGTGGGGAAGGAGAATACCTTCCTGAAGGGCTTTGTTGATTTCGTCTCGACGACTCAGCATCCAAGAGGCCCGGGCGTCCACCGCGCTCTCGAACTCATCGAGCAGATCGGCGCAGTAGAGGCGCATCAGGCCAAGCAGCGTGCGACGGGCCGCCTGACGACGCTTCGCGGGGCTCCAGCGCTGAGCCAGCGGAGCCGACGGGCGCATGATCTCCTCGATATCGCGCTGCGCCGCTTCGACGTATCCGGCCTTCAAGGGGATCTTGAGGAGCGGTACACGCACTGGTGTGCCGGCGTTGTTCGGTCCAGAGATGAGACGTGTGGCGCGGCTTGTGAGGTGGTGGGTTTCGAGGTGCTCAAGGGCCTCGCTGGTGTTGCTCGCGGCCTGGCACCATTCGTGCAGGATTTCGTGCAGCTCCATCAAGGCTTCGTGCATGTTCGGCCATGCCGGTGTGCCGTTGGCGCTGCCCGAGACTTTCTGCAGCAGGCTGCCGGCTGCCTTGGCGACGGCTGTCGCCTCAGGACCTACCGGCATTCGGGACCCCCGCCTGGTGCGCTCAAGTACCGTTACATTAAGCCAACTTCAGAGCGTGAGAGGGCGAATGGCTGAAGTCGAGCTGTGCCGATCAGGCTGCGTCGTAGTGGTGCGCGCGCCAGCCGCGCCACGTCACCCACACCGGGTCGTCGAGAGCGGTCTGGGCACCTCTGCCAACCTGCGCGCGCTGTTGCGCCGTGAGACGGGCATCACTCCATCGGCGTACAAACGACGGTTCGGGCCGAGGTGAACTGACGAGCAGGAGCGTCCACCCATGCCAGCCACCTGAATGATCACGCGACCGAGTCGGCTGAGTCGAACCCACGCTCACCATGCCTCGGTGCCTCACGTCTGCCCGCCCCTTGGCGTGGACAGCAACTCGCGGCCCCGCTCCGGGGTCAGCAGCGGCCCGAGCACCGGGTCGGCCAGCCATCCCAGCGGCGCCAGGTGGTCCGGTCCCAGCGGCTGCCACAGAGGCACGGCGTTCCTCAGCGTCCGCCATGCCCCGTCTGTGTCTCCCCTCCGCGCCAGCTCCCGCGCCCGCTCGACTGCCTCCCCGAACGGTCCGGTCGCCGTGTACTGGTAGGTGCCGTTCCTCACCTGATCCAGCGTCGCGTACGCAAGAGCCACCAAGTCGTCGTCGGCCCCGCGCAGATGGAACGTCAGCGTGGAATCGTCCCGGTACGAGTGCGCCGCGTGCTCGGCGACCAGCGGTGGCAGCAGCTCGGGCGCGTACCGCTGGTCCGTCACCAGTCCGTCGAAGTACACCATGTGGGTGTGTCCGAGCAGGCGGCGTATCTGGTCGCCCAGCCCGGCGGCCCGCGGTCTGCTGTACTCCTTGGCCTCGTCGAGCGCCTTCATGGCCCGTTCCCAGCCGCCGCGCAGCGCCTCCAGTCGGGCCTCCTCCACCTGGGCGTCCAGCTTTCGCGTCGTGTCGTTGACGAACGCCGGCTCCCCGTCGCCCTGGCGCGCCCGCAGGCTGTGGAACTCCCGGTACATGTCCCGCATGAACTCGAGGAAGTTCGCGTGACGCTCGGGTGGCGCGGCCCGCCAGCTCGCCCAGGTGTAGACGGCCCACTCGCCGTCCTCGTCCACGTCCTCGGGGTCCATGAGGACGTAGGTGTTGTCGGACTCCACGTCGAGCTGCAGCCCGCGCCGCCAGATGTCCGCCTCCCGCCACTCCTCGGGCCCGGCGTCCTCGTCCAGGTCCTCCTCGAACATGTCGGCGAGTCCCGACGAGTCGTTGTGCCAGCGTGCGTCCTCGGTCCCCGCCAGCAGCCACACGAACCCGCCCGCGTGCCGCCACCCGTCGCTGACCTGGAGGAACTCCCGGTACGACGGGGGTATCCGGCGGCCGAGACGCTCCTCCATGGCTGCGATCCGCTCTTCGGACGCGGGCGGGAACCCAAGCCACCGCGCCTGCTGGGCGGTCTCATCGTCCTCGTTCCGCGTCTCGTCGTCCGGCAGGGAATCTGCCCACTCCCCGCTCCACCGGAGCAGGAAGGACCGCCAGTCGAATGCCGTGGTGTCCGTCATGCACCCGATGCTGCCACCCACCACTGACAGCGCTCCGTTACCTTGCTGCCGCCAACGGGACCTTCTCTTACGCGACCGGCACGGCAGGCTGCGCCGACCTGTTTTGTCGACGGGCGGCCACGTCGGCAGAGCCAGGAACCCGCCTCGGCGTACCGGTCGTTGCCCTCCGCCGTGCAGGGGAGGTGGAGAGCGACTGGTAGAGCCGACCTCTCACATGCCTGTCATAGGGTTGCGGACATGTCATCGCAGTCGCAGTACGGGACTCAGGCCCCGTCGGCATCGCCCGCGCCCAAAGTGTCCCGCCGTCCGGGAGTCATCCCGGTTGCCACACTGGTGACGGGCCTCCTGGTCGGCGGGGGTGCCGTGGGTGCGGCGTGGGCTCTGAGCGATGACGGCCGGGCCACCACCGCGTCCGCCCCGGCGGACGACGCACGCGACGCATGCCGCGCCCTCCGTGGATTCGACGAGTCGAAGTACGCCGCGAAGGGGCCGGAGGGCGACATCGCGATGAACCGATTCGCCGCGGCTGGTGCGCTCTCCGCGTCGGCGGCCGCCGGTGACAAGCGGTACAAACCGCTCGCCGAAGCCATCCGGCGAGCGCAGGCGCTCCATGCGCAGACCTTCGACTTCGGCAAGAAAGTGAAGCAGGAACTCACAAAGGCACGGGAAACCTGCGACGACCTCTGAAGAGGACGTCAGGCATCAGCGGCCAGGGCCGGTCTGCTGAGGCGCACCGACCGGGGCGCCGGGTCGTACATGGCGGTGCGCTCCGTACTCGACCTGCTTGTGCGGTGGCGCGCTATCGATGGGCGGCACGGCCGCTGGGACTGCGGCGGCTTCACCACCGGAGTGATTTAACGATTCCAGGCGAGTGATGACGTGTTGTCAGTAATGACCTGCCGCCGAGACCCTTGATCCACTCATAGGGATACGTGCCCGTCTGGCTGATATGTCGGAAAGACAGGGGCGTTCAGGTACCTCGGTAACCATCACCCTGGAGGGCTCAATGAAGACACGGCGAGGCTGGAGGGGGGCAGGCCGATGGGTGGCAGTCACCGCAGCAGCGGCGGCACTGGCCGGAACGGCATCGGCGACCGCGACAGCTGACCAGACACGAGGCCGCCACTGGCACTACTCCTGCAGGATGCTGGACATCCTGCCCTCCGCAGTAGGAGGGCGCTTCGTCAGCGCGGTAGGACGAGACTGCAGGGCCTTCGACGGAGCGCCCCGAGAAGGGCGCATCTTCCGCGAGTTCCTCATCGAGAGCCGCTGGCGCGCCGTGCTCTGCGACCGGCGCCCACCCATGTCCCCGCCACGGTTCTACGGCATCGCGGAACTCCGGGAGGGGGTCGTAGGCCTGGCCTGTCGCCGCGTGAAGTAACCGATTGCTACGGAGCGGCGAGCGGAGCGTCACGGCAGCAGGGGCGTAGTCCGCTCGCCGGTCTTCACGCAGACCACGGCTGACGGCGATCCACCACCCCGCACCGCGGCCCGCCGCCCTGATCAGCGGTCACGCCACGCCGGGGCCAGGGCGACGAGCATCGCGGCGGCGGTGAGCGCGAAGGCGGCCGGGTAGCCGGTGAGGGCCGCCGCCGCGCCGAAGCCGACCGCGCCCAGGCCCATCCCGCCGTCATAGGCGAGATTCCACAGCGCGCTGACCGTCCCGTACCCGGACTCCGGCACCCGGGCGTACATCAGCGTCAGCGTCGCGTTCTGTGTCACCCCGAAGCCGGTCCCGAACAGCGCGACCCCGGCCAGCACCGCCACCGGGCTGCTTGTCACCGCCGTCACCAGCAGGCCGGCGGATGACGCCACCAGGCCGGGCAGCACCAGGCGGGCCGGGCCGTGACGGTCGCCGAGCCGTCCGGCGAACCAGCGGGCCACGGTGGCCGTCGCGGGCTGGGCGAAGAGCGCGGCCGCCACCAGCCCGGACATCGACGCGGGCACGGCGACCGGCAGGAACGTCACGATGATCCCAGCGCCCAGCGCGGTCGTCGCGAATACCGCGGTGGGGCGGACCAGGCCCCCGTTGCGCAGCCCCGCGACGACCCCGGCGTCCCGGCCCGCGGCCCGTTTCCGGCCGGGCAGCCCCGGCACCACCACGACCGCGGCCAGGGCCACCACCCCGCCGGCCACGCACACCGGGGTGAACCCCACGTGCGTGGCCAGCCACACGCCCAGCGGCAGGCCCACCAGGGACGGCACGCCCGACACGATCCCGGCCAGCGCCAGCCCCTCACCGCGCCGCTCGGCCGGGATCAGAGAGGCCGTCAGAGCGCCGCCGGCAACGACGGTGAGCGCGAAGCCCAGCCCGCGCAGCACGCACACCGCAGCGATCCACGCCATGCCGTGCCCGACAGTCAGCACCAGCGCGGGCGCACCGAGCAGGACCAGCCCCGCGGCCAGTGCCACCCGGTAGCCGTACCGCGCGACCAGGCGCGGGGTGACCAGTTCGCCGCCGACTGTGGCGAGCATCAACGCGCCCGTGGTCAGGCCGGCGTCGCCGCCGCTGCGCTGGGCGTACAGCGGCACCACCGACAGGAGCAGGAAGAAGCTCGCGGAGGCGCCGATCACCGTCAGGAAGCGCAGCAGCAACTGCCGTGTCAGCAGCGGCGGACGGGCAGACGCGGCAGGATTGTCCGGGAAGCGTGCGGTGCCCTCGGCCGCGGTGGCGTACGGGCAGTTGGGTGGCTTGGTCATGCCGTCGACGCTAGAGGTCGGCCGGCCCCCCGATAAGCTCCATTTCCATGCCGCTGGAGTGGTCCGGTCTGTCGCCGGAACTGTTGCTCAACCTGGACCGGGAGAGTGCGGAAGGGCTGCGCGCGCAACTGGAACGCCAGATCAGGGACGCCATCAGGGCCGGCCGTCTCGAGGTCGGCGAGCGGTTGCCGTCCTCCCGCGAACTCGCCCGCTGGATCGGGGTGTCCCGCGGCCTGGTCCAGGACTGCTACGCCCAGTTGCAGGCCGAGGGTTACCTCGCCACCCGGGTCGGCGCGGCCACCACCGTCGCGGCCCGCGCCTGCCCGCCGCCCGCGCCGACACCCGCACCGACACCCGCGCCGCGGCTCATCGTCGATTTCCGGTCCGGTGTCCCCGACCTCGGATCCTTCCCGCTGGCCGACTGGCTGTGGGCGATGCGCGAGGCCGGCCACGCCCTGCCGAGCGGTGCACTCGACTACGGCGAGCCGTGTGGTGCGTCCGCGCTGCGCGAGGTGGTCGCCGGATACCAGCGGCGGGTGCGGGCCGCCGCCGCCGACCCCGAGCGGACCGTCATCTGCTCCGGTTACGCCCAGGGCTTGACCCTGGTTCTGCGCGCGCTGGCCGCCCACGGCGTTCGCACCCTCGCCTACGAGGACCCGGGCGCGCCCCGAGCGACCTCCCTGGCCGCCGCGCACGCCGGGATGACCGCCGTGCCGGTGCCCGTCGACGAGGACGGCATCGACGTCCGGGCGCTGGAGGCGACCCGTGCCCGGGCGGTCCTCGTCACGCCGGCGCACCAGTGGCCGACCGGAGTCGTCATGGCCGCCGAGCGGCGGCGCGCGCTGATCGCCTGGGCGCAGCGCCGTGACGCCTTCGTCATCGAGGACGACTACGACGCCGAGTTCCGCTACGACCGTGAGCCGGTCGGCTCACTGCAGGGCCTCGCCGCCGACCGCGTCGTGGCCATCGGCACCGTGAGCAAGTCCCTCGCGCCCGCACTCCGGTTGGGCTGGCTGCTGTGCCCGCCGGCCCTGGTCGAGTCCGTCGTCGCGTTCAAGGCGTCGGACGACCGCGGGTCACCCACCCTGGACCAGGTCGCGCTCGCCCGGCTGATCGCGTCCGGGCGCTACGACCGTCACCTGCGGCGCATGCGGACGGTGTACGCGGCCCGGCGCGCCACCCTGGTAGAGGCCCTCGCGGCGCATGCCCCCGGCGTACGGCTCACCGGCCTCGCCGCCGGCTTCCACGCCGTGGCCCACCTCGGCGCGGGCTGCGACGAGGAGCAGGTCGTGGCCGCGGCCCGCGCTCGGCGGATCGGCCTGTACGGGATGGCGGCCAACCGCTCGGCGCCGGACGGTACTGGCGGGGCTCGGCTCGTGTTGGGCTTCGGCAATGTGAGCGAGCGCGCTGTCGCGGAGGGCATTGCCGCTGTGGGCGACCTGCTGGACGGCTGAAGTCGACAACTCGCGCGGAATCAATTTCTGGACTTCGAAGAGGTTCTGCGGGACGTCACCGTGTTCTCGCGGACCGCCGGTGGTCAGCTTGCTGTGGCACCCTGCCGCGTGACCTTGCCGTCGGGCCTGGCCTCTTCCGTATGACGCTCCCGCGGCGAATGGGCCGCGCGCCGCTCGGCGGCCGCTTCGGCGCTGAGGTCCTGGAGCTGCTCGCCCGCCTCGATGGCCGCATGCGTCGGACTGGGTGTCCAACCACCCGCGACGTCACCGACGACTGGTCACCGATCTACGACCGCACCGACCTGAACGGTTTCTACGTGGCCATGGGCACGAGCGGCAACCAGTTCAAGAACGCCCCCCTGGCCGGGCGGTTCCTCGCCACCTTGGTGGACCGCATCGAAGCCGGCCACGACCATGACCGCGATCCGCTGCGATACGCCGGTGAACACACCGGCAATGTCATCAACCTGGCGGCGTTCTCCCGTAAACGCCACGTGGCCGAGGGCGCCGGCTCCCGGACCGTCATGGGTTGACGTCGCTGGTTCCGACCCTCCGCTCGACGAATGGGCGATCAGCTGGGCGCAGGGTCTCTGTGCGAAGATCGCGAGGTGAACGCTCTACGCTTCCGTCTCGCCGTCGGCGCCGACCTTCTTGCTGTCGTCCGTCTGCGCGACGACGCTGCCCGTTGGATGCTTGCCCAGGGCGTCACAGGTCAGTGGCGGCCTGGTGAGCTGGGCGTGGATCACTTCCGCCGGATCATGGAGGACGGGGAGGTGTGGCTCGCCGAGGCTGCCGATCGTGTGGCCGGGGCCTGGGAGTTGTGGTGGGAGGACGAGGAGGCCTGGGGGCCGCAACCGCCGACGGCGGGTTATGTGCACCGGTTGATGGTGGACCACGACAGCGTCCCGCCCGGGGCGGGGCGGCAGCTTCTGCGAGTCGCGGAGCGCCGCGTGGCCGAGGCGGGCCGACCGTTGGTGCGTCTGGACTGCCTGGCCGACAACGCACCCCTGAACGCGTACTACCTCAACGCCGGCTATCAGGTTGTCGGACGTAAGGAGGGCAAGCCGCAGCCGGGCGGTACGCCCAAGTCGTTCACGCTCCTCGAAAAGTGCGTGGTCAGCCTCTGACAGCGCGGTTTCCGGCGGCCGCACGCGGGCCTCGGCGCGGCGGCGACTTCGGACCGGTCCTGGCGCGAAGCCCGGACCGCCCGAGTCCTTGAACGTCACCTCTCTGCTCAGACCATGTACTGGTCGTGGCGGTGGAAGAGGTCGGTCCACTCCTCATCGCTGAGTTGCCGTCCGCCCGCCACGATCTCCGCCAGTTCCTCGAAGTAGGCCTCGCGCGGGGCTCCGGGGGCGAACAGCACCAGCGTCGAGGCGGGCCCCTCAGGGTTGTTGAAGGCGTGGATCCCGCCCGGCGGGACGAACAGGAAGTCTCCTGGTGTGGCGTTGACCCAGCGGTCGCCGTCGTAGAGTCCGACGGTGCCGGACAGGACGAAGAACGACTCCGACATCGTCCTGTGGAAGTGCGCGCTCGGGCCGCTGCCGGGCTCCTCTCCCATGTCCCATCGGTAGAGTCCGTACTGCCCGCCGGTGGATTGACCGGTGGCCAGGTAGTGCACCCGCGAGCGGCTGCCGATCTCCAGGTCAGGCGGGGAGTTGCCCTTCCACAAGCTGGCGCTGACCTCGCCCTTGTCCCCGTGGAAGAGTTCCTTCGGGTATGACATGCCGGTCTCCTTGTCGTTCGCTCCTACTGGCTGCCGGGCCGCGTGCGCGTGACGCCGTTCCCGCCATGGTGATGAGAGCCCGCCTTCAAGCGGGTGGTGAACCCGTCAGGGCCGCCGCGGGGAAACCGGTGACCTTGAAGGTGAGATGGCAGTTCTGTCGTGGCGTGGTCGTGGTGAAGTGAGAGACGGCTGGTCGTCCGCATCCAGGAACGTATCGCACAGGTGCTCGTCGCGCTGCCGATTGTGGGTGTGGAGGCTCTTGGTCCGGATCGAGCGCCGAGCGCTGCGGCGCGACGGGTCTCGCCGTCCGGTTGCGCGCCGCCCTCGGGCTCCTTGAACTGGTGGTGGTCGTGGGACCGAGTCGCTCAGCGGTGGATCTTCTTCTGTTCGGCGAGCATCCCCACGAACTTCTCGATCCGGGCGGCTCGGGTCTCCGGCTTCTTCGCGTCCTGGATGCGGTAGAGGATCGCGTACCGGTTGCGGCTGTCGAGCGTGGCGAAGAAGTCGCGGGCCTTGGGATCACGGTCCAGGGCTGCCTGAAGATCCTCCGGTACCGACGCGGTGCTCTGACTGTCGTACGCGGCATCCCAACGACCGTCCGCCTTGGCCTGCTCCACCTCGCGCAGGCCGGCGGCGTGCATGAGTCCCCGCTCGATGAGTTGTGTGGCCTTCTGCCGGTTCACCTTCGACCATTTGCTGCCCGGCCGCCGCGGAGTGAAGCGCTGGAGCCAGTACTGCCCGTCCAGCTTCTTCTTCTGCCCGTCGATCCAGCCGTAACGCAGCGCCGATTCCAGCGCATCGGCGTAGCCGACGCCGGCCAGACCGGAGTCCTTCTTGGCGATCTTCAGCCAGACGCCCGCGGACGAGGCGTGGTTCTCGTCCAGCCACACCGCCCACGCCTCCTGTGTGGCGAAGGCGACGACCGGATTCTCCGGATTCCCAGATCCCTGAGGCATGAGCCTCATCCAAAACCACGACACTGCCGCGGTCAACGGCGGCCGGGACCGCTCCGTCCGAGCCGTGGTGGCATGAGGTGGCGATCGACGCGGAGGCGGCCGACCCCGCGCTCGAGGCGCCGTCGACACGCCGGGGAGTCAGAAGGGCCGCTGAAGGCATGGCAGGCCGACTTCGGTGCGGCTCAAGAACGACGTCAACGGCCAGAGGCCGTAGAGCTTCTCGCGCCTCGCCTTGCGTATATGACCACCTTTGGCCAGTTCTGGTTGGTTCAGGGGTGAATGGGAGCGCATCTGTGACGGGGGTATCGGTCTGCCGTACGACGCCTCCTACCAGAGCGGGACGCTCACCAGGGGAATTGTCAACGACCCACCGCACCCGCTCGGTTGACGACTACTCTGAGTGCCTGTCAGTCGACGCAGAGTCGGATTGCTCGGCTCTCTCGACCGGCGCCGCGATGGCGCATGCCCCGGAGTCGCGCAGACCTGCGGGAGCTCCCACGCACCCGACGCACCCAGTACAAGGACACCGATGTCTCACCTTCGCGCACCGGCCGCACGCGCAGACCGCCATGAGGGCGGGCGGCACGGGCGGCGGGTCGCCCACACCCTCCCCTCGCTGCCCGAGACGCGCATAAAGCCCCGACTGCTGCGCCTGGCGATCCTGCCGCCCCTCGCGGTGGCCCTCAGTGGCTGCGCCACCGTGCTGTACACCGTCCGTTCCACCGGCGTACGCCCCGCCCCCACGCTGTGGGCCGTGCTCGCGGGCATCCTCGGGGTGACCTTGGTGGGCGTCGCGATCGCCGCTCTGGCCGCAGGCCGCGCCGCCCGGGCCGTGGCCGAACGCCTCGACGCGCTGCGCGGCGCCAGTGCCCGCGGCGAGGCCGAACTACGCACCCTCGTGGAGACGCTCCGCCACGGGGAGGCGCCGCCCGTACGCAAGCCGCGCGGCAAACCCGCCGCGGACGCCGACGACTTCGAACTGCTCGCCGCCGAGCTGTCCCGCGCCCACGACGGCGCTGTCGCCGCCGTTGTCCAGGCCGCGCAGCTCTCCAGCCAGACGGGCAACGAACAGAAGCTGGAGGTCTTCGCCAACCTCGCGCGGCGCCTTCAGTCGCTCGTACACCAGGAGATCTCGATACTCGACAAGCTGGAGCACGAGATCGAGGACCCCGAGTTGCTCGAGGGCCTCTTCCACGTCGACCACCTGGCCACCCGCATCCGGCGCCACGCCGAGAACCTCGCCGTGCTCGGCGGCGCCGCCCCGCGCCGCCGGTGGAGCGACCCCGTCCCCATGACCGAGGTGCTGCGCTCCGCGATCGCCGAAATCGAGCAGTACGCGCGGGTCGATCTGGTGCCGCCGATCGAGGGCACCCTGCGCGGGCACGCCGTCACCGACGTCATTCACCTGCTGGCCGAACTCGTCGAGAACGCCACGGTGTTCTCCGCGCCGCACACCCAGGTGCTGCTGCGCGCGAGCCTCGTCACCTCCGGGCTCGCCATCGAGGTCGAGGACCGCGGGCCCGGCCTGCCGTCCGACGAACAGAACAGGATGAACGCACTGCTCGCCGCCCCCGATCAGATCAACGACGCCGAGCTGCTGGCGGACGGCCGCATCGGACTGTTCGTGGTCTCCCAGCTCGCCCGGCGGCATGACATCCACGTCCGGCTGCAGACCAACATCTACGGCGGGATCCAGGCAGTACTCGTCGTGCCGCAGGGCCTGCTCGGGGCCGCAGCACTCGGCACGTCCGGGTCCATGACTCCGGTAGCGCCACAGGGCAGGACGGCCGAGGGAACGGGGCCGCTCGGGGCGCCGGTCGCGACGGGTGTTCAGGGGACGGAGGCCACCGACGCCCACGCCGTGACCCGGCCGTCGGAAGGCCCCTCGCCCGTACACCTTTCGCCGTCCGCGTCCGAACACCCCGATCCCAAGCCGCTCGAACCCCAGCCCACCGGTTCGTGGCAGTCGCCGCGTGAGCACATCCCGGCCGCTCGCCATCGGTCCCCGCTGCCGCTGCGCGACACCGACGGCCTACGGTCCGGCGCCATCGAGACGCCGCCCGCCGTCCACGCCGACGACGAACCGGTCACCGTGCGGAACGCGATCGGGCCGCCGCTGCCGCCGAGCGGCACCGTGCCCGACCCCTCGGGCAAGCCCCGGCTGCCCCGGCGCCGCGCCCATGAGTACATCGCACCCCAGCTCCGGGACGGCTCCGCACCGCTCCTCCGTCAGGAAACCGATCAGTACGTCGGCCATGACGCCGATCAGTACATCGGCCATGATCCTGGCCTGATGGCCGCCTTCCAGCGGGGCTTCGGCCTCGCGGAGGCGCGGCAGCAGCCGGAGCCCGGCCCCACCGGGGTGGGCACCCACACGGAACCCGCCGCCCCGGCCCCCGGCGCCCCCGTCGACGACCGGCGCCCCGGCGCGGCGCTCCCCGACGACGCACCGGCGCCCCTCCTCGGCCTCCCGCCCGGAGACTCGGCGCACAGGGTCGAAGCGCGCGCCCGGCACACGTACGACCACGACCTGACCGCCAGGCACGACGGGGGCGCGTCGGCCGGATGACCACCCCGACCCCCACCCCGCCCACTGCCGCAGACCCGCGTACCCCAAGGAGTCGATCCACCATGGCGAGCGAAGCGCCGACCGCCCATGTTTCCGAGCTGGACTGGCTGATGAGCGGGCTCGTACAGCGCGTACCGCACACCACGAGCGCGGTCCTGCTGTCCTGCGACGGGCTCGTGGAGTCCGTCCACGGACTCGACCACGACAGCGCCGACCACATGGCGGCCCTTGCCTCCGGTCTCTACTCCCTCGGCCGCAGCGCGGGCGTCCACTTCGCCGACGGCGGCGACGTACGGCAGGTCGTCGTCGAACTCGACTCGGCGCTGCTGTTCGTCACCAAGGCCGGCTCCGGCACCTGCCTCGCCGTCCTCGCCAGCCGCGAGGCCGACGCGGCGGTCCTCGGCTACGAGATGGCGATGCTCGTCAAGAGCGTGCGGCCGTATCTGGTGACCGTGCCCCGCCGACCCGCCGCCCAGAGTGTGGAAGGTGCGGGCGCTCGGTGAGCCTTGCCAGGCGTGAAGGAAAGCTGCGGCCGAGCTTAAGAAAACCTCGATGGACCGGAAGGTCCGTCGTACGGCAGATTTCTACAAGATCTCATCCCTCTCCCCGGCGCGGGCTCCTTCGGTATGCCCTCGTCCGGGGTCGTACTCCCAGGAGCCGTGGCGTTGAAGGCGCTGGTCAAGCAGAAGGCGGAGCCCGGCCTGTGGCTCACGGACGTTCCGGAGCCGCAGATCGGCCCCGGTGACGTACTGATCAAGGTCCTCAGGACCGGGATCTGCGGCACCGACCTGCACATCCGGTCCTGGGACGGCTGGGCGCAGCAGGCCATCACGACCCCCCTGGTGGTCGGGCACGAGTTCGTCGGCGAGGTCGTCGCGACCGGCAGGGACGTCACGGACGTCAAGGCGGGCGACCGGGTCAGTGGCGAGGGACACCTGGTGTGCGGGAAGTGCCGCAATTGCCTGGCCGGGCGGCGCCATCTGTGCCGGGCGACGGTCGGCCTGGGCGTCGGCCGTGACGGCGCGTTCGCCGAGTACGTGGCGCTGCCCGCCACCAACGTGTGGGTGCACCGCGTCCCCGTCGACCTCGATGTCGCCGCGATCTTCGACCCGTTCGGCAACGCCGTGCACACCGCCCTGTCCTTCCCGCTGGTGGGGGAGGACGTACTGATCACCGGCGCGGGCCCGATCGGACTGATGGCCGCCGCCGTGGCCCGGCACGCAGGCGCCCGGAACGTCGTCATCACCGACGTCAGCGAGGAACGCCTGGAACTCGCGCGCAAGATCGGGGTGAGCCTGGCGCTGAACGTGTCCGACACCACGATCGCCGACGGCCAGCGGGCGCTCGGACTGCGCGAGGGCTTCGACATCGGCCTGGAGATGTCCGGCCGCCCCGAGGCGATGCGCGACATGATCGCGAACATGACGCACGGCGGCCGGATCGCCATGCTCGGACTGCCGGCCCAGGAGTTCCCCGTCGACTGGGCCCGGATCGTCACCTCCATGCTCACGATCAAGGGCATCTACGGCCGCGAGATGTTCGAGACGTGGTACGCGATGTCGGTCCTGCTGGAGGGCGGCCTGGACCTCGCTCCCGTGATCACCGGCCGCTACGACTACCGCGACTTCGAGACGGCGTTCGAGGACGCGGCGAGCGGCCGGGGCGGCAAGGTCATCCTCGACTGGAGCGCGTGAGCGTTTTCCGACCTCCCTGACCCGCACACCTTTCTAGGAGCCCCTTCATGTTCGACTCCGTGCGCGACGACCTCCGTGCCACCCTCGACGAGATCCGCGCCGCCGGCCTGCACAAGCCCGAGCGCGTGATCGACACCCCGCAGTCCGCGACCGTGAACGTCACCGCCGGCGGCCGTCCCGGCGAGGTGCTCAACTTCTGCGCCAACAACTACCTCGGCCTCGCCGACCACCCCGAGGTGATCGCCGCCGCCCACGCGGCTCTGGACCGCTGGGGCTACGGCATGGCATCCGTGCGCTTCATCTGCGGCACACAGGAGGTGCACAAGGAACTGGAGGCCCGGCTGGCCGCGTTCCTCGGCCAGGAGGACACGATCCTGTACTCCTCCTGCTTCGACGCCAACGGCGGTGTCTTCGAGACCCTCCTCGGCCCCGAGGACGCGGTGATCTCCGATGCCCTCAACCACGCCTCGATCATCGACGGCATCCGCCTGTCCAAGGCTCGCCGCTTCCGCTACGCCAACCGTGATCTCGACGATCTGGAGCGTCAGTTGAAGGAGGCCGCAGGCGCGCGTCGCAAGCTGATCGTCACGGACGGCGTCTTCTCCATGGACGGCTACGTCGCCCCACTGAGCGAGATCTGTGACCTGGCCGACCGCTACGGCGCCATGGTCATGGTCGATGACTCGCACGCCGTCGGCTTCGTCGGCCCCGGCGGCCGTGGCACCCCCGAACTGCACGGCGTCATGGACCGCGTCGACATCATCACCGGCACCCTCGGCAAGGCGCTCGGTGGCGCGTCCGGCGGTTATGTCGCCGCCCGTGCCGAGATCGTCGCCCTGCTGCGCCAGCGCTCGCGGCCGTACCTCTTCTCGAACACCCTCGCCCCGGTGATCGCGGCGGCCTCGCTCAAGGTGATCGATCTGCTGGAGTCGGCGGGTGACCTGCGCGAGAAGCTGGCCTCGAACACCGCGCTCTTCCGTCGCCGTATGACCGACGAGGGCTTCGACATTCTGCCCGGCGACCATGCCATTGCCCCGGTCATGATCGGTGACGCGGCGAAGGCCGGACGCATGGCCGAGCTGCTGCTGGAGCGCGGCGTGTACGTGGTCGGCTTCTCCTATCCGGTGGTGCCGCAGGGCCAGGCCCGCATCCGGGTCCAGCTCTCCGCCGCGCACTCCACCGAGGAGGTGAACCGCGCGGTCGACGCGTTCGTCGCGGCCCGCGCCGAGCTGGACGCCTGACCAGCCCGGACGTATTGCGATAATCGTCCGCATGATCGAAGCGCGGCGGCTCCACATCCTGCGTGCGGTGGCCGACCACCGCACGGTGACGGCGGCTGCCGCCGCGCTCTATCTGACCCCCTCAGCCGTCTCCCAGCAGCTCACCGCGCTGGAACAGGAGACCGGCCACCGGCTCGTCGAGCGCGGCGCCAAGGGGGTACGGCTGACCCCGGCCGGTGAGATCCTGCTGGGCCACACCCATGCCGTCCTCGCTCAACTGGAGCGCGCCGAGGCCGAGCTGGCCGCGTACAGCGCGGGCTCGGCGGGCACGGTGACGCTCGCCTCGTTCGCCACCGGCATTGGCCTGGTCGTCGCGCCGGCTCTGGCCCGGCTGGCGCGCAGCGCACCCGGCATCCGGATACGTGTCCAGGACGCGGAGGGCGACGCGAGCCTGCCGATGGTCCTCGACCGGCAAGTCGACGTCGCGGTCGCCGTCGAGTACCGCGGCGCGCCCGATGCCGACGACCCCCGGCTCACGCACATCCCCTTGTACGCCGAGCCCTTCGACGCGGTCGTCCCGGTCACTCACCGGCTCGCCGACGTGGACGAGGTCCCGCTCGCCGAACTGGCCAAGGACCCGTGGATCGGCCCGTACCCCGGCAACCCGTGCCATGACGTGGTCGTCCTGGCCTGCGAACACGCCGGATTCCAGCCCCGTCTCGAACACTCTTCCGATGATTTCCGCGCCGTCGTCGCGCTCGCTTCGGCCGACGCGGGCGTGGCCCTGGTGCCCCGCTCGGCCCTGCGCGGCATGGATCTCAGCGGGGTGGTCGTCCGCCCTGTCGACGGGGTCGCTCCCACACGCCGGGTCTTCGCGGCCGTACGCCGCGGCGCGGAGGGGCATCCGCTGATCCGGCCCGTGCTGGAGGCGCTGACAAAGGCCGCGACGGCGAACTGAGAGCACCACATCAGGGGGCTCGACAGGACACTGAAGTGACTGCGCAGGACGTGGATCGCCGGGTCACAGCGGGTGACTGTCTGTGGCTTGGGGGGTGGAGGGCCGAAGCGGTTCCGGTGCCCGGGTCCCGACGTCGTGCGGTAGGCACTGGTGGGGGCGCTGCCGTGACCGCGATCGTCAGGCGGGAAGGGCCCCTCAGGGCTCCTGGCTGTCCCCCTGGCCGACCGCCGGATGTCAGTGACGTTGGCTACTGTGCCAGACATGCCGGATGCCGAAGACGTACGCCGTATCGCCCTCTCCCTGCCCGACACGACGGAGAAGGTCGCCTGGAGCATGCCCACGTTCCGGGTTGCGGGGAAGATGTTCGCCACGCTGCCCGAGGACGAGACGTCCATGGCGGTGCGCTGCCCCAAGGAGGAGCGGAACGAACTGGTCCTGGCCGAGCCCGGGAAGTTCTGGATCGCCGGCCACGAGGCACAGTTCGCCTGGATCCGGGTTCGCCTCGCCGCCCTGGAGGACGAGGGCGAACTGCGGGACGTCCTGGCCGACTCCTGGCGGCAGGCAGCCCCGCCCGGGCTCCTCGACCACCATCCCGAACTGGGCCTCCCGGCCGGAGGCTGACCTGCGCACCCGCACGGCACCCGCGGCCCCTCCGAAACGCTGCCGACGAAGGGCACACACAACCGGTGCGCGACCAAGGTCCCGAGTGCGGTATTGTTTCTGTGCACGTTCGGCCAGGGGAAACCCCAGGTCAGACAGGCATCGGGACGTGGCGCAGCTTGGTAGCGCACTTGACTGGGGGTCAAGGGGTCGCAGGTTCAAATCCTGTCGTCCCGACTGTGCGGAAACGCAGGTCGGAGGCCGTTCTCTCATCCATGGGAGGGCGGCCTTTCGTGCGTCCGGATGCGTGGTGGTCGCAGTGTGGTCGCACGCCTGAGCCGAGGCTGGTTCGCCGTGGTGTTGGTGGCGGATGGTGTGGGGGAGCGGAGCTGGTGGAGGGCTTCGCGGAGGCGGTGGATGTGGTCGCGCGGTGGTCGCAGCCATGCCGGTCGGGGCGGGCGGTCAGCGGCTCGCGCGGCCGTGGTGAGGGTGTGGTCGATGGTATCGACGGCTTGGCGGGCTGCCTGCCGGGTGAGGTGGCTGTAGAGGTTCGCGGTGGTCGACAGGGTGGAGTGCCGCAGCGTCTTGGACACCACGGTCAGCGGGACGCCCGCGGTAATGGTGATCGTGGCGGCGAGGTGGCGCAGGTCGTGGACCGTGACCCTGGGGACGCCGGCCTCCTCGGACAGCCGGCGGAGCCGGTCGAGCACCACATGCGGCCCGAGCGGGCGGCCGTCGGGTCGGCAGAAGACCAGCCCCGCGAACGGGTCGTTGGGGTCGCCGCGGGGTCGGGGTGCCGAGCGTGCTCGGCGGCGGAGTGCGGTGGCGACGCGGGGTGAGATGGCGACCCAGCCTCTGCTCGACCGGGTCTTCGGCATGGTGATGACCAGGCGGTTGTTGTCGACAGCGGAGAGAGTGCAGCGCACGTAGAGCACGCCCTGGTCGAGGTGGACGTCGTCCCAGTGCAGGCCGAGGGCTTCGCCCTTGCGCATGCCCGTGCCGATGAGGACCTCGAACAGATCGGCCATCTCCGGATCGGCCTGGTGGCAGTAAGCAAGGAAGCGGGCCGCCTCCTGCGCAGTCCATATCCGTCGCTCCGGCGACGGCGGTCGGCGCAGGACCGGGGGAGAGGCGGGATTGTGGGGGAGGTGGTGCTGGCGGACGGCGTCGCCGAGGGCGCTGGAGAGGGTGGCCAGGCACCTGTACAGGGTGGTCCGGCCGCGGCCGGCACTGAGCTGGCTGGTGACGAAGGTCGAGATATGCCGGTGGGCGAGCTGGTCGAGCTTGAGGGTGCCGAACGCGGGGACGAGGTCGTTGCGGACGTAGTCGCGGTACCGGGCCATCGTCGTCGGCTTCAGTACCTATGCTTTCGCCGCCAGCCACGCGTCCAGGTAGGCGGCGACGGTCTGGTTCGGGTCCGCGTCGAACCCGCCGGCCTCACCCTCGAGGAACCGCCGCAGTGCCTCTTCGGCCGCATCCTGACTGGCGAGACCACCCCGGCGCACCGTCGACCTGCGGCGATCCGGGGCGGGGACATCGACGGCGAAACCCCAGGTCCCGTGGGTGCTGTCGGCGAGCAGGTGAGGGCAGTGGGCACCTACCTGGTGACACTGGGTGTCTCTGCAACCACAGCGACGGTAGATGCGGCCGCGGCCGGCGCTGGTACGCATGGCGATCGCCTCCACAAGGCGGGAAAGGTCCGACACCCTGATCCTGCGACCACACGCGACCACCACGCCCGTCAGAGCGGCCGTGACCAGCGGATTTCCCTTGTCTGGGCGCCAAGGGCCCCGGAGACGCTCAGCAGATTCTTGGTCTGCTGGCGGTACAGCAGCTGCACCCATGCTGACCAGCGAAAACGGGAGTTGGAGGGGATCCTTGGCGTGGGCTGTTTCGGAAATGGCCCGGATCTTGGTGTGCTGGCGCCGGTTCGGGTCATGCTGCGGCTGCAGGGTGTTGTCCCGGCCGCTCAGGACTGACCTCTCCTGGGACCGACGACCGGGACGGTGAGGTCTCCAGGGCCCGTCGGTGTCGGTCGGGAGACCAGCTCAGAGGTCCCTCAGCCAGGGCTGCGTCGGTGAACCGTCCGGATCCAGGCCGTGCGGCCACCGTGCAAGGGCTTTCAGCGACTTGGCTTCGCCCGTGTCGGCGGCTGCCCGGAAGAGGGCCTCAGCTCGATTGTGGTTCCCCGCTTCCTCCCACAGTTCCCCAAGGAGGACCATAGCGTCTGGGTCTCCGTCGCTGGCCGCCTCGTGGGCGAGGATTTCGGCGCTTTCGCGGTCTCCAGCCTGTGCTCGCATCTGGGCCAGGCTGGCCAAGAGCATGCTGTACCCGGCGTCGGAGACTTTACGGGCGAAGGCATCAGCGCCCTCACGGTTCCCAGATCGCTCCCGCTGCAGCCCCAGGCGAGGCAGCGCGAAGACGTTTCCGGCGCCAGCCGCTCTGAAGGCGAGGGTCTCGGCCTCTTCGTGATCGCCTGCGTCTTCCCGTATCTGAGCCAGCAGGGCCAGGGCGAACGGGTCGTTGGCATCGGCGGCTTCGTGTGCGAGAAGTTCGGCTCCCTTGTGGTCCCCAGCATCATGCCGGATCTCCGCAAGGAGGTGCAGGGCTGAAGCATGCTCGGCGCCAGCCGCTCTGAAGGCGAGGGCTTCGGCTCCTTCACGGTCTCCAGCCCCTTCCTGCAGCTCCAGCAAGAGGTGTAGGGCTTCAGAGCTACCTGCGTTGGCTGTTCTGAGGGCGAGAGTCTCGGCTCCTTCGTGGTCACCAGCGTCCTCTCTCAGCTCCGCTCTCCCGCACCTGTCTTCGTGACGAACGGGTGGGATTGGCGGTTCGCATGGCGAGTTGTGAGGCGACTTCCCTCGGCTGCGGCGGCATGAAGGGGCGGCGTCCGGCGACCGCCTCACGAAGACCTGCGGCGTCGATGGGTCTGAACCGTGCGGTGGAACGGATGCGGCTGGTGGCCCTGCCCCGGCTATGTCCACCAGTCGCGCCCCGGCAAACGGTCTTCCCGCCCGAAGGACGAGGTGCTTCTCGGCTTCGAGGACTTCACCGTCCGGCTGCTGTCCTGGACGCTCTGGTGGAACATCGAACACCGTCCCGCGCCGTTGCGGGGTAGGACCCCGCGTCAGGCGTGCCGGGCGGCTGAGAGGGGCGTGTCCAACCTGCTGACGGGTCGTTGGGCACGGTATCCGGGGAAGCCTGTAGCTCGCCGGGTCCAGCAGTGGGCGAGTCGGCTCCCTGCCCGGCTCGCCGGTAGAGCAGGGCCGACACGCGGAGACGTCTGCGTGACGAGCAGCGGTGCGCCGTCCGGGCCTCGCCTTTGACGTAGGGAGAAGACGGAAAGTGAGCACGCGTAGAAGATTCTTCCGCGCCGCCACCGCAGTCGGTGCCATGGCGCTTCTCGGCAGCACTGAGGCCGCATCCGCAGACGAGAGCAAGCCGGGACCGGACTCGGCAGCCCTGGAACTCCAGGCCCGCAACGCGATCTTCGCCGTCGATACCGGCACGCAGCAGCATTACGACGCGCTCCGGGCCGAGTTGATCAAGCAGCTCAGCCCGGTCATCGTCGTTCAGAATGACGACCGGGGTGGCTTGTACACTCTCGTCCACAACGGAGAGCAGGAGTCGTTGCACCCTGTCTCTGAGATCTTCGAGCTGGCCAAATCGATCGCCCACGCTCCGCTGGGAATCTACTCGATCATCGCGCCGTACCTGAGCCGCCAGATCCCGAACCTTCCCAGCTCCGCCCGTCTCGAACAGCACGACGTGGACATGGTGGCGTTCAACGGGCCCGGAACGAAAGACTGGGTCAGCCCACTTCAGGCATTCGGCACCACCCTGACCACCGCCCGACAGCACCTCGGCAACGCGCACTTGCCGCAGGAGCTGGAAGCGTCGAGCACGCAGATCCTCGACATCACGCTCAAGTTCATCAACGAGTCCGTGCAGCGCGGTTCCTTCGACATGAAGTCGTTCGAAAACTTCACGGCCAGCTTGAACGATGCTATCGGTACCAACTTGAGGTACGCGGCCCAGGCGCAGATCGACGGCGTGGAAGACCTCATGAAGCGGTGGCGGGGCAAGGTCGGAAGGGAGGACTGGACTGGCCTGTACATCGTCGTTCTGTCGATCTGGACGACGTCCGCCCTGAACCAGAACTCGATTATCGTCAAGCAGTTCATGGACCCCGCGAAGGCGGACTCGCACCTGATCGACCTGCCGACGGCCCAACTGCCCGCCGACCCGGTCTTCGTCGCCCTCGACAACTTGGCCCGGATCGTGCAGGACAACGTCGCGGCGGAGATGGTGTTCCCCGCTGACCGGAAGCTGGCGGACGCGCTGAAGGGGCCCGAGGATTTGCTGGCGCAGGAGATCCTTCACCAGCTCGCCTGCCCCTACCAGAGCAAGACCGCGACGAAGAAGGCCATAGGCGCAGCTCCCTAGAGAGGGCCCGACCACGTCGGCCTGAACGCCGGTCACAGACAGCATGCCGACTGCTTCCTCGTGAGAAGGGTCCTCAGCCCGCATTTCCCCGACCCGCAGCCCCCGCTGCGGGCCTCTATGTCGGAGTACACCTACCGCACGATCTGGGGGTACTACCTCCAGGGCGCGACACCCACGCAGACCTGGCACAACCTCCTCGATGACCACGTCGACTGGATCCCCCTGACCACCGTCACGACGCTCTTCATCCGTTTCTCTAAAGATGACGACGCGGCCGAACTCAACGAACGGGGAGTGTCATGATGATTCATGAAACTTCCCCGCCAACCCATGCACGAACTCGTTAGGCGTCACCGAGGAGGGGGTCGTACGGGGTGTCCGTGCGGCGGCCCGCCATGAAAGAGAGGAAGTCGCCCACGAAGGCGCTCCGGCCGTAGGCGCCGTTGGTGGCGGTGAGGTCGCGGTGGAAGGCGGTGCGGAAGAGGGTTCGGTACTCGTCTGCGTCGATGCTCCCGTTGCCGTCCTTGTCGGTGGCGTCGAAGAGGACCTCGGCAACGCGGATGAGCGCGGGTCCGGCGAGGGAGGGGACGGCGGTGGCGTACTCCTCGGCGCTGACGCGGCCGTCGCCGTCCGTGTCGAGGGCGGCCTGGAGCTCGCGCCACCAGGCGGCGAAGGCGTCGTAGAGCCGGGCCTCCTCGGGTTCGTCCAGGTCGAGGCGGGTGGAGAGTTCGCGTGCCATGGCGGCGAGGTCAGGCCAGTCGAGGTGGCCGTCGCCGGTCTGGTCCAGCACTCGGCGGAAGAACTCCTCCGCCGAGCGTCGGTTCTCTTCTGTGCCCGCCGAAGGTGCCGGGTCCGGGTTGGTGTCGCCGCTCAGTGGTGTGAGGAGGCGGAGCAGGGCCGATGCCTGCTTCATGCGGGCGCGCAGGGCGGTTACGGTGCGGGCGCGGGGGTCGTCGCTGTCGGGCGAGAGTGAGAGGGCTTCGATGATGCTTTCGGCGTTGATCCAGCCCTCGGGCAGGAATCGGGCGAGCCCGGCGGCGAGGTAGGCGCCCTGCATGAGGGTTGGGGCGCCGGGCATCTCGGGCAGGCCGGCCCGGCGCCGGTAGGGCTCGGGGAGCGAGGCGACGGTGATCACGCCGAGGAGCGGACCGGCGACAGCGCGGCCGGCCGCCCACAGTGCCGGCGCGCCGTCGAGCAGCGCAGGGGCGGGCAGGTGGTCGAAGAGCCGGTAGAGGATGACGCGGGCCGCCTCGGTGTTCTCCAGCTCGTTTTCGACGACCCGGTCGAAGTATCGCCAGAAGTCGTTCAGGTCCTCGGGGAGTTCTGCGGCGTCGCCGTCGAGCGCGGCGAGGAACGCGCGGTACTCGGCGTACATCCGCTCCATCGTGTCCTGGTCGAGCGGCTGGCCGCTCAGCCGGCACATGGTGACGGCGCTCTCGAAGAGGGTGGCGACCACCCAGGCGCGGGTCGCGCGGTCCATCGCGTCGTAGGCGCGGCCACGGGAGTCGGAGCCGCTGATGCGGGCGTGCAGCCGGTTGAGTCGGGCGGCCTCCCGTTCGCGTACCGCTGGGTCGGTGCCGAACATGCGCCGCATGCTGAGGAAGGTGTTGCGCAGTCGGCGCCAGGGGTGGGCGACGAAGGTGGAGTTGTCAACGAGGGCGGCGCCGATCTGCGGGTGAGCGGCCTCCAGTACGGTGGCGCGGATCACGGCCAGGGCCCAGCGCGGGTCGTCGAAGAAGGCGCTGAACTGCGATTTCGGGCCGAACAGGGATGCCTCGTCGGCCGTTCCCGTGGTTTCGGTGGTCATGATGGGTCTCCGTTCGTCCGGGCGGCCACGCCGCCGAAGCGGCGGTCGCGGCGACGGTAGGTGTGCAGGCAGGCGAGGAAGTCGGGAGCCCGGAAGTCCGGCCAGAGCACCTCGGGGAAGACCCACTCGGCGTAGGCGACTTGCCAGAGCATGAAGTTGGAGATGCGCTGCTCGCCGGAGGTGCGGATGACCAGATCCACATCGGGGGTGTCAGGGAAAGGCAGGTGGTCCGCGAAGAGCCGCTCGGTCACCTCGTCGGCGGGCGTCCCGCTGCGGATCAGCGACCTTGCGGCCTCGACGATGTCCCGGCGCCCGCCGTGGTCGAAGGCGACGGTCAGCGTCATCCCCCGGTTGTCGGCGGTCAGCGCCGCCAAGTCGTCGAAGTCCTGGGCCAGTTCACGAGGGATGCGCGGGTCGGCGACCCCGAGGAAACGGCAGCGGATGCCGCGCGCGAGCAGCAGCGGCGCATGCTTGCGCACAATCCGGCGCACCAGACGCATCAGGAATTCGACCTCGGTGCCAGGGCGGTTCCAGTTCTCGGTGGAGAAGGCGTACAGGCTGAGCCACTCCACACCAGCGGCCCGGGCCGCCTCGATGACGTCGATGACGGCGGTCTCCGCGGCCCGGTGACCCGCCGTACGGGGAAGCGAACGCCGCTGCGCCCAACGGCCGTTGCCGTCCATCACGCATGCCACGTGCCGCGGCCCCGCACGCGCCGCCCTCTCGTCCCGCCGCTGCCCGCCGGGTCCGCCACCGCGCTGTCGCCCGACCGACCGGTCCTCCGTCACCGCGCGTGCGCGCGGGACTCCGTAGTCCGTCACGCCCGGCCCCGCCCGTCCTGAGCGGCACGACCGGCCGTACCGCGCTCGGTCACGCCCACCCTGCCTCGCCGCTCCCACCTCGCCCACGCCCCACCGGCGCGTTCCCTCCCGGGAGTCTGACAGCGCGAAAGGGCCCTGATCGGCCGAACGAGTGGCCGTCACCCTTGACTCGTACGTTCGAATCCGTCCGAGTGCTAAAGCGACGAACTCGCGCACAGGTCCTTTCAAGCAGAGCTTCTTGGGGCGCGACCTCTGCGCCCGGATGACGAACCGGCTCGCTGGCTGGCCGAGATCCTGCCGCGATCGGAGCCCGCTCCGTCCGCCATCCCGGGAATCTGCGGTTCTGCGGACCGTCAATGTGTGTTGCCAATGGAGCAGTGACGGTATCCGAGTGAGCGACTCCGCAGGCGCTCGAACGCACCACAACGCGGCCCGCGGGATACTGAGTTGGCCGAGATCCGGGTCGTCTCGAACCGTTCGAGTGGGTGTTGCCTGTTCCGCCTCTGTCCAGGACGCTCGCCCGGTACGGTCGTCGTGTCCGTCGTACGGAAGTGAAGCGGGCCATGGAACTGGCCCAAAGGGCCTTGGGGATCGACTCCTTCCGTGATGAGCACCTGCAGCAGGTGGACTGGGTGACGTGGTCCGTGTTCGTCTACGACCCCGAGGAGGCCGCGCCGGAAGACGTGGCCGACCTCACCGAAGCCCGGGTCTCCCGAACCTTCCGAACTACAAACTCGACACGCTGCTGGCGCACTTCGGCATCCCGCAACCGCCGGACCGGCACCGGGCCTTGGTCGACATCGAGGTCACCGCGAAGGTCTTCCTCCAGCTCATCAGCGCCGCCGACGAAGACCCTCGGCTCGGCGGCTCTGGGCGGAGCGGATACGGCCGGGCCGACCGCTGTCTTTGAAGTCGCGGCCGGGAACGGCACCTACGGTGTCCCGAGTTCGGGGTCAAGGCCCTGCCTCTGGTGCGCTGCTGCGTATGTCTGTGCGGTGTGCTTCGGCCAGACCTGGAGCCGGTAGTGCTCTGTGATCGGCTCGTTCTCGTCCTGCGCATCGTCGGGGTTGATGTCCCGGCCTCGGGCGTGCAGCGGGAGTCGGTACTCGCAGGGTCCTGCGTGGGCGAGGTTGGTCTCATACGGTTCTTGCGGGTCTTCGCCGGTATTGCCCATGAGGGCGCTGTAGCGGAAGTCGCCGGCGGGCGTGGCGAGGTCGGCTTCTTCGACCTCGTCCCATGGCACGGTAGAAGGAGCAGTGGTGCAGCAGTGATTCCTGGCAATGGCAGGACACCATCCGCGAGCTCAGACGCAAGGCCGCCAGGTCTCTCGCCGTGACAGGCCCTGGCGAGCCAGCCTCTTGACCCGGCGGTCCTGGACGCGCGCGTCACGGACTTGCCCCGTGGGGACCAGTTGGGGACCAGACGGTGTCCGCGCACCTGAATGGCACGCACGGCACTGCACGCTGTGCACCCTGATTTCTAGCCGTATGTGCAGACAAAAGGGATAACCCCTACTCCTGGGGGTCAAGGGGTCGCAGGTTCAAATCCTGTCGTCCCGACAGAGATGTCGGAAATTTCCGCAGGTCAGGGGCTCGCTTTGGAGAGCCCCTGATGCGTTGGTGGGAGCGGGCTGGGAGCCCTCTTCCGCTCCCCGTGCTCCCATCGCTCCCAGCCGTGATCGCCGGCGTCAATTGATGTTGACCGGCTGTCGCCCGATCTGGTCGAGGTGCCCGTGCTCCCATGGCGGCGGGCCTGCTGCTCCCGGCTTTTACTGGTCAAGGGGTCGGCTTGATACGGAGCGGTTGCCCGACCGGCCGCTCGTGCGTGCCGGACAGGCGCACCCTACGTGGCTGCCCTTGGTCGTGTGGCCAGATTTTCCGCACGAGCGCACAGATCACGCCAAGATCAAATATTCGAACCTGGCGCACTTGTTCGTCCCGCGCTTCACTCCTGACTCATGAAACGACAGATCATGTCCATGCTCGCGGGACTGTTGTTGGCCGCCGGATCGGCGCTCGGCGCGAGCCCGGCAGCCGCGGCCGAGACGGTTCCCGTGGAGTTCGGCACCGACTGGCACGACCCGCTGACCGCAGCGCCGGCCATCGAAAAGCCCGACACCCGATCCTGCGAAGTCACCATCGCCAAGGCACAGTTCCGCGATTTCACGCCGTACAGGGGAAGCTACGCCCCGCCCAAGGAGTGCGGAGACCGCTGGAGCAAGGTGGTGCTGCGCCTCGACGGAAAGGTGAAGGGCCGTCAGTACGACCGGCTCGGCTACCTCCGTATGGGCGGCGTCGAGGTGTTCCGTACGTCCACGCCCGAGCCCTCCGTCGACGGGATCACCTGGTCGGTGGAGAAGGACGTCACCCACTACAGCGACACACTGCGCCGCGAGCAGCCCGTCGATATGCTCATCGGCAATGTCGTCAACGAGACATACACCGGCGTCATCGACGTCAAGGTCACGCTGACCTTCTATGCCGCGAAGGGTAGTACGAAGGCCCCCGAGACGCCCGACAAGGTGCTCCCGCTGGAAGGTGCCACGCTGACCACGCCGCGTAACTCCGAGCGCATCGTCGCCGAGGTGTACGCCACCGGATCCGGCGGCGGCTGCGAGGAGTTCTGGTATCTGACCGTGCCGGACGCCGCGCCCTACTCGTGCCAGGCGGACAAGGGTCCGTACCGCGAGGTGCAGGTCAAGGTCGACGGCCAACTCGCGGGGATCGCGACGCCGTTCCCGAACGTGTGGACCGGCGGCTGGTCCAACCCCTTCCTGTGGTACGTCGTTCCGGCGCCGCGTGCCTTCGATGTGAAGCCGATCGAGTACGACCTGACGCCGTTCGCCGGCATCCTCAACGACGGACGCGAGCACCGCGTGGAGGTGTCGGTCGCGGGCCTGCCCGACGGGCAGAGCGGCTGGAGCACGCCCACGAACGTCCTCGTCTGGCAGGACGAGGGCAGCGAACACGTCACCGGGGCGCTCACGAAGCACGATCAGACTGATCTTTCCAACTCGACGATGATCACGCCCGGTTCACTGAATCGGCTCGACACCAAGGGTGGCCACCGGCTCACCGTCGCCGGCTATGTGAACACCTCACACGGGCGAGTCGAGACCACCGTCTCGCGCACCCTCGCCAATACCTCAGCCCACCACTGGACGGAGGACGAGAACACCGACGGGCTCACGTCACGCTGGGACGACGACGAGACGGTGACCGTGGACGGCCGCGGCCCAGCGCGGGTCGCGCACACCCATCGCCTCTACACCATGGACGGCGAGACCACGATCGGCACGGACAACCGACTGCGCACCGTCCTCACGCTCGGGGACCGCGCGGACACCTCGGTCGTACGCGCCGGCAAGCGCATCTCCTGGTCGCGGCTCGACGACACGTACACCGGCGACGCCGCCTGGACGCTGGATGTCCCGCGTGACCAGCGCCATGCCGTCGGCACGTCGAGCGAGCGCTACCGGCTGGACGGGTCGGAGGGCTGCTACGGCCGCACACTGCGGACCGAGCAGGGCACTCTGACGGAGGACCGTACGGGCTGCTGAGCCCACGCGGGGCCCGGCTGTGCGTGCCGGGCCCCGCGCTGCCCGACCACCGGGCCTACCAGCAGATCATGGCGGTGTTCGCCCAGACCGACACCCCGTTGCGGGCGCGGGCCGTGTGTGAGGCGATGGATCTGGAGAAGAATCCTGATCGAGACCGAGCGGGGGTTGTTCACCCGAGGGCACCGCCATCCCGAGGACCGCCTCGAGCGCGGCCCAGTCCACGGCTGCCGCCGCTGTCGCGTTCCGGCTTTCGGCTCGTCCGCCACATGGTCATGTGATGATAGGCTTATGCCTCCAGCAGATGGACAGTCCCCGTGGGAAAGGGGTCGGTGACGGGTGCCGTGGGGCGCTTCTGGTGGGGAGTGACATATCCACATGCACCCACTGCAGGATCTCGGTCTCTCCATGACCGCTGAGGCTGCCTACCTTGCGCTCGTGGAGCACGGTCCACTGACCCGGGTCAAGCTCGCCGGCCGGCTGGCGCGGGCCGGATCGCCTGCCGAAGGGCTGCACCACGCGGTCGATGAGCTCGCCGCTATCGGCTTGGTGTCCCGCACGGATGACAGGCTGACCGCCCAGCCCCCTCGCGCGGTGCTGGAAGCCATAGCCGAGCGGCGCGCACGAGAGGCCCGGATCGCCCACGAGAGTGCGACGTTCCTCTCGCGTTTCTGGCGCGATCACACCTCGGGATCGAGCTACATAGAGGTGGTCGACACCTCCCACAGCCCTGACAAGATCCAGCAACGGGTCCACAACGAGGCCGTGGCAGAGGTGTGCGCGCTGTCGATCGGGCCGGTGGGCGGGGGTGAGCGTGTGCGGGAGGTCGACACCGAAGCGTTGGACGCCCTGGACCGCGGGATCGCCTACCGGGTGGTGTACAGCGTCGACATCCTTCAGGAGCCCAAGGCCTTGGAGGCGGCGCACGAGTGTGTCGACCGCGGGGAGCAGGCACGGGTCTCTCCTGACCTCGGCATGAATCTCCTGCTCTGTGACGACCGTTTGGCCGTGTTGTCCGTCGTCGCGCCGAATCGCGCGGGACACCACAGCGTCGTCGTCCAGCCGTCGGGTCTCCTGGATGGGCTGATCAGTGTCTTCGAGTCATACTGGCGGACCGCCGTTCCGCTTCCTCGGGCCGGCGAGCCCACCGAGGGCTCGGCCCGTCCGACGAACGAGACGCGACAGCTCCTGGGCTACCTCAGCGCCGGGCTCACCGATGAGTCGATCGCCCGTGAGCTTGGGGTGAGTGAACGGACCGTCACCCGACGCATTGCCCGTCTGCAGGAGGCACTCGGTACCCAGACCCGGTTCCAGCTCGGTGTCCAGGCCAGCCGTCAAGGCTGGCTTTGAACCGTCCACCGTCTCCCGGGTCGGAGACCGCAGTCTTGCCCGCATACCTGGCCGCCTACTCCTTCTGCGCACTTGTGTCGGCGCCCTCGCCCACACGTGACGGGCGTGTGGGGCGGGCCGGTGCGGATCCGGCCCACCCCACACGGATCTTCGGTCGCTCGAAGGAGCGCTTCCTGCGGTCGAACTACGGGGTCAGCCGGCGTCCGGCTTGACCAGGTCGGAAAGCTTGGCCTCAAACTTTTCGGCGAACTTGAGTGACGGCAGGATGTGGCCCTGGTTCGCCGCGTCGTTGGCCACACTCGCCGCCCAACTGGAGGCGGCGAGCCTCTGGTTGGGCGTGCCGTGGTGGCCCGGGTTGTCGAAGCCGCAGTCGCCGACCTCGTAGAACGACTGCTCAGAGCTCAGAAGCCGCTTGGTGTTCAGCGCCTCACCGCGGGCGTGGGTCAGGTAGTACGTCCCGAACGCGTCGGCCATGAGCTCGGTACGGCGGGTGGCCTCAGCCCAGGTCAGATCGCTCTCGAACAGATCCTTCTCGTACTGCACGTGGTGGCCGAACTCGTGGGCCTCGATCGCCTGCGGCGCGACGTCGCCCAGACCCACAGCCGTCATGCCCTGCAGGATGCCATCACCCATGATGATTTTGTCGGGGATACCTGTCGGTGCCGACTCGCGCTTCTCGGTGTAGGCGAAGGCGTTGAAGGAGAAGATCGGGTTGGCACCGCCCTTCAGGATCGGTTCCGAGTCGATGATCTCAATGAACATGTCGGCCAGGTCGAGCTGGGACTCCGGCGTCCCGCCGTACAGCGCGGAGAGCGTGCGGGCAACCCGCTCGCGGCTGGAGAAGACATCGGCCCCGTGCAGGGGTACCAGCTGAATGTCCGCCGAGTCGATGTCCCAGAAGCGCTTGAGGTTCTTCATCTCGGCGGTGAGCTTCTGGGTGTACTGACCGTTGATGCCGAACTTGTTGGACGATGACTCCGTGCCGAAGATCAGTGCGTCGTAGGTCGGAAGGTTGAAGCCATCGAAGATGGAGAGCATGAAGATGGCGAAGGGGTCCTCAGCGCCGTTGAGGAGAGAGCGGGTCCAGGTTTTGAGCTCGGTCGACGGGCACTGGTAGTCGTCGGCATTGATCACGCTGTCGCGCAGCTCACTCCACGGCGAGTCGTCAATGCCGTACTTCGCGGCAGCTGCCTCGACACGGGACTGCCAGTCAGCGGGCAGCTTCGCCAGGATCTTCTCTGCGAGGGCCTTGGTCCGCGGGGGCATCGTGGAGGTGTCGATGATCGACTGGAGCGACTGGCTGGAGACGGTCGTGGCTCCAGTCGTGTCAGCGGCGTGCGCGGGGAGCGCCACCCCGACGGCACAGGTCGCGGCGATCGCCAGGCTGACCGCCATGGAGAGGGTCTTCTTCACAGGAACTCCTTTTCGAAGGTGCCCGCAAGGGTGAGCAGGCGCGCCCAGTGTGTAAGCCCGGTGACCTTGTGGTGAATGCTTTCTGACTGTCCGAAACTGGCATTGTCGGGAACCAGCCAACCCGCACTCGGCGATGCGCGCCGGAAGGGTTCGGGCGGGAATCTTGCCTGCGATGATGTTGTTTGCGCAGGTCAGGTGCGTGGGGTTCGGTCGGGCTCGGGTGGTGTCGTGGGGGTCGGGGGAGCGGGTCGGCTCCCCGATGGCTAGTGCCCCGGCAGGCAACGTTTGCCCGTAAAGGAGCGGCGTCCGGTGCGTCCTCGGCGTGCCGGCCGGAAGCCCTCGTACTGGATGTACTTGGGGTTTCGGCCGGTGCGGCGAGAGGGCGTGACGTTCGCCGAGGCCGCCGTGGCCACCGACTCGATCGCCACCGCCTACCACGCGGTGCGCACCATGGGTGAGGCCCGCCCCGGCCAGGTCGTCGGCATCGTGGGCCTGGGCGGGCTCGGCTTGATGGGTGTCGCAGCAGCTTCGGTATGCGGCTCCACCGTGTACGGCGTGGACGTCAACACCGCCACCTTCGACATGGCGCGCGAACAGGGCGCCCGGGACTGCTTCACCTCCATCGGCGACCTGGTCCCGCACCCGACCTGATCGTGGACTTCGCCGGGGTCGGCACTACCACCTCCGAGGCCGCCGCCGCACTTCGCCCAGGCGGCCGGATCGTCCAGGTGGGCCTCGGCCGCCAGGAGACCACGGTGCGCAACGACGACCTGATCAACCGAATGATCCAGCTGCATGGCTCGCTCGGCTCGGAGCCTGACGAGGTGCGCCAGGTGCTGGACTTCATTGCAGCGGGACGAATCCGCCCGATCCTGGAAGAGGTCCCCTTCGACACCCTCTCGGACTCGCTGGAGCGGCTGCACCACGGCGGCGTGGTCGGGCGCCTCTACACCCGCCCCGCAGCCTGCCCTGGGGTGGGGATTCCTTCGTGACGGCGCCCCGGTGAATGTCCGGCCTGGGGCGTCAGCCGGAGGATCAGGACCTGGAACGGGCGCAGCGTCAGCCGCACGTGGCGGGCGCCCGACCGCACCGCATCCGTGTTCTCGTACCCTTCCGACGCACGTCTCAGCAAGTCGGTCACCACCACCGACTCCAGCGGGAAACCGGTGGTCAGCAGTGCCTGTGCGCGTCCACCGTAGGCTTCGTAGAGGCGTAGGACGACATCTCCCGACTGGTCGTCGGCGAGCTTGACCGCCTCGATGACGACCGCCTCGTTGTCCGTGGCGACCAGTGGTGCGACCTCCGTCGAACCGGGGACGGCTCGTTCCGGCAGGTTGAAGTGGTAGTCCTCGCGCACGGCGTCGGCGGTGTCGGCTCCGACCACGAAGTCACGAACTCGCCGAACGGCGTCGGCCGCACTCCGTGCCGCCCCCGTGTGAACACCTCTCCACCCAAGAGCACCTCGATTCGCCGGAGTTGGGTGCTGAGGGCGGGCTGCGACACGCCCAGCGCCGCTGCGGCCCGGGTGACGCTGCCGTGCCCGGCGATGGCGCTGAGCGCCCGGAGGTGTCGTATTTCGAGTTGCACGGGTGAACCCTAACTTTCCATAACCGCTTGGTGTTATGACGGTTTGGGATTACTCAGGGGATACGTCGTGGGGCAAGGTCAGCCGGACTCCCCACGCTGCCCACAGATATCGGAGGCCAGAGTGCGCACACGCACCATCCCGACCCTGCTGCTGTCCGCCGCCCTCACCGCGGGCGTCCTCGCCACGACCGTGGCCCCCGCCACCGCCGCGGACAGGGCCGTCACCGCCGAGTCGTCCTTCGCGGACCAGCTGCGCGCGATACCCGGCGTGACCGTCACCGGCGTCACCGGCAAGGACGGCTACCAGCTCTACTCGCTCACCATCACGCAGCCGATCGACCACGGCAAGCCCGAACTCGGCACCTTCGAGCAGCGCTTCACCCTCTGGCACAAGTCCGTCACCAAGCCGGTCGTCTTCTACACCGGTGGCTACAGCCTCTCCAGCTCCACCCGTGAGCCCACCTCCATCCTCGACGCCAACCAGCTCAGTGTCGAGCACCGCTTCTTCGGCCCCTCCCGCCCGGCCGACGTCGACTGGTCGAAGATGACCGTCTGGCAGGAGGCGAGCGACGAGCACGCCATCGTCGAGGCGATCCGCCCGCTGTACGACAAGAGCTCCAAGTGGCTCGGCACCGGTGGCAGTAAGGGCGGCATGACGCAGACGTACCACCGCCGCTACTACCCCACGGACCTCGACGCGGTCATCGCCTACGTCGCTCCCAACGAAGCCAACAACCATGACGACAAAGGCTACGAACGGTTTTTCGAGACCGTCGGTACCAAGGAGTGCCGTGCCGCGCTGAACGCGGTCCAGCGCGCGATGCTCGAACGCCGCGACACCCTGCTGCCCAAGTTCGAAGCGACGGCGAAGGAGAAGGGCTACACCTTCACCGACACCCTCGGCACCACCGATCGTGCCTATGAGTTCGCCGTCCTGGACCAGGTCTGGAACTTCTGGCAGTCCGGCACCGCCGCCGACTGCCCGACCGTCCCGAACGCCGAGACCGTGTCCGACGACGACCTCTACACCTGGTCGCTCGGCCACGGCCTGTCCGTCTACGAAGACAGCTCACTCGGCGCCAACGGCTCCGGCCCCTACTACCGGCAGGCCGCCGCTCAACTGGGCTGGGCCGACCTTAAGTTCAAGCACCTCAAGGGCGTCCGTCATTACCCGGACATCTACCAGCCCAACTCGGTGCTGCCCGCCGACATGCGCACCACCTACAACGGCAAGGCCATCTCCGACGTCGACAAGTGGGTGCGGAGCGACTCCGAGCGCATGATGTTCGTCTACGGGCAGAACGACCCGTGGAGCGCCGAGCAGTTCGAGCCGAGCTCCCACGACTCGTACAAGTATGTTGTTTCCGGTTCCAACCACGGCGCCCGTATCTCCGCTCTGCCCGCCGACCAGCGGGATGAGGCCATCGCCACCATCAACCGCTGGGCCGGACAGTGAGAGTTCGCCCGATGGGCGGCTGACATCCGTTCTCGCGGCCCGCAGGACCGGCGGGCCGCGAGTTCGTAGCCGACGGCGCGCATCCACAGGCCCTCGGTCCGGTAGGTGCGGGCCTGGTCGAAGCCGCCGGCCCAGCCGCCGTGCACGACCACGGGGCAAGGGGCTGACCGGGTCCGGGGCCGCCGCGGAGGTCAGGCGTCGGCCGGGGGCTCACGGTTGACCTGCTGGCGGCCCTATACGGCTCTACGCGCTCCTGACCGGCCTACTTGGAGACGAGGTTGCGCCAGAAGTTCCGAAGGCTCTCGTCCCCGCCGAACAAGGAGCTGAAGATCGTCGAGTCCGCCAGCAGTAGATCGCCGGCGTGGTCACCGCCGGGAGGCATCCACAGGAACATGTTGAACTCGGTGTTGCCGGGCTCGGTGAACGGATGCGGCCGAGACAGGTCGATCGGCTGCCTGGCCGGCACATGGACGGCCTCCGGCGCGTCGGTCGTCACGTCGTAGTGCGGCAGGTGCATGTGGAAGTTGAACCTCCCGACCGAGGAACGCCCGCAGGGCCTCCATCTCACCGGGCTGCGCCTTCTGGCCAGTGACCATGTGGTCCAGCCCGAACACGAACATGACGTCCGTGTCGCCGAGCACCCGCTCGTCGAGCGGGGTGTGGAAACCAGCCTGGTCGATGCGCTGACAGACCGATACGGGATGCCCTGTGACCTCCTCGACGAAGTCCTGGAACGGCACCCAGGCCCAGAAGAACAGCTCCAGTGCCCGCATCTGGTCGAACATCTTCGACAGGGCGCTATTGATCCGCAGAGCGAGCTGATCACCGGTTCCGCACCGCGATGACGTCAGTGCGTCAGCGCGACCTTGAGCACCACGATGATCAGGCCGAGCGCCAGGTTGACCGCCCCGACGGTCACGACCATGCGGCCGGTGGCCCCCGCGTGCACGGCGGCGGCCGTGGACCAGCCGACATGACCGGCCAGCGCTACGCCCAGGGCCAGCCACGACGCCCCTCTCGGACCGATGCCCAGCAGGGGTGTGACGGCGACTGCCACGGCTGGTGGGACGGCCGCCTTGACGATGGGCCACTCGGTCGCGCACACCCGCCGGATCTCTTTGCCGTTCACCGGCACGTACATGATCCGCTCGCCGAACAGGTGGGCGAAGACGTGGGTCGCCCAGAACACCACCGCGGTGCCGAGCAGCAGGAGAACGAGTTGCAGCCGCGGAAAGGTACCGGTCGAGGCCCCGACCACCACCGAGGCGGCGAGCAGTGAGCCGTACACGGCGCCGGTGTAGTCCCGCTGGGGTGCGGTGTCCCCGTGCGGCTCAGGCGGATCCGGTACGGGAGGACGAGACTCCATGTCTACAGTGTGGTCACCCCTGCGAGACCTCGCACGGCCATAGGCCGTCCGGCGTCCGGCTACCGCCCGCGTGGAAGGGGCATCCGAGGCACGGTGATCTCGGCGTGTCTGCGAGACCGAGACCTTGCCGAGATCGCCGAGCGGTTCCCCACCCCTGGTTTCTCCCCGGAAGCGGCAGGTGGCGGGGCCTTCGGCTCCAGTCCCCAGGCGGTGGCGCGGCTCGCGGCCGCCACCCGGTTGGGGACGTCCAGCTTGGCGAGGATGTGCTCGACGTGCGTGGCGACGGTGCGTACGCTCACGAAGAGTCGTTCGGCCATCTCCCGGTTGGTGAGCCCGGTGGTGAGCTCGGCGAGGACGTCCAGTTCACGCGGAGAGAGCCCGCCCGGGGGCGCCACGCAACGGCACACGGCAAGCGTCGCGGCGCCCCGGCGGGCGAGCCGCAGTTCGAGCACTCGCTGCCCGTGGGGCACCAGGATCGTGGCGGGCAGGGTCCGCCGCACGGACGCACGCCGTACGACGTCGCCCAGCGGCACGGCGTCACCGAGCCAGGCCGGGACGCAACCGCTGAGGGGCAGAGGGGCCGCCCGCGGCGGGTCGGGCACGGCCAGCGTCCACGCGTCGGCCAAGGAGTCCGTCGGCAGGCCGACGGAGCCTGCCGGCACGAGGACGTCGACGGCCGCTGCCAGGCAGTCGTCGAGCAGAGCCAGGACATGGTCGGTGGGCCGGAGTTGCTGCCGCCGCCGCTTCATGCTGAGGTTCAGCACGCCCACATAGCGGCCGTCCGGGGAGAACAGGCACTGGGTCACGCCGTCCTCGAACCCGGACGGTTCGAGGACATCGCGGATCGTGGTGGAGGCGGACCGCAGGTCCTCCGGCACATCATGCAGCCACAGCAGCCCACCGGGGCGGCGCACCAGGGCGAACAGCGGGTCCTCGTGCAGCCCGTTGCTCAGGTGCTCCCTCGCCCGCTCCGGGTAGCTGTTCGCCAGGCTGACGTGGCGGCGGTGCGCGGGATCCCACCAGGACAGGGACGCGTGATCACAGTCGACCACCTCGGACAGCGCCGCGAGCACCGCGTGGGCGCTTCCGGCCTCGTACGTACCCCTTACCGCGGCATCGCGGACCTGCAGCGCCGCCTCCAGGACTGTTTCCATCGAAGCTGCTGCCTCCATCCGCGTAGCATCGACTGCGGCGCGGCCCCCGTCAACGCCTGTTCAGCCGGTGAGGAGGTCGTGCACGATCTCACCGCCGAGCACAGTCAGCGTCACCGGCAGATCCGGGATGTCGTGCGGATCGGCGCTCAGCAGGTCGCCGCCCAGCACGCACAGGTCGGCGACCTTGCCGGCCTCCAGCGTGCCCTTCCAGTCGTCCGCGAAATCCTGCCATGCGCCGTTGGCCGTGTAGGTGCGTACGGCCTCGGCGAGGGTGATGCGCTGATCGGGGCCGCTGACCCGGCCACTGGCCTTCGACTCGCGCAGCAGCATGGTGGCGATGCCCTGCCGCCAGTCAGGGAGCGTGACGGGCGCGTCAGAACTGCTCGCCACCGTGACTCCCGCGTCGATGGCGTCCCGGTAGGGCCACTCGTATGCGGCCCGCTCCGGGCCGACGAGTTCCTCCTCCAGGTCGGCGATCGTCCACTTGATGGTGGGGTTCATGTTGGCCCCGAACCCGTGCTCGGCCAACCGCTTCATGCTGCGGGGCGTGAGGAAGTCGCCATGGATGACGTAGTGCCGGGCGTCGGGACGAGGATGCGCGTCGGCGGCGGCCTCGAAGGCGTCGACGATGGTGTCGATGCCCCGGTCCCCGGTCACATGGACGCCGACCTGGTAACCGGCGGCGTGCGCGTGCCGCACCATCTCGCGGACCTCGGCGACGCGCTCGTCGTCGGTTTCGCCGCCCACGCACAGGGCGCCGCAGCCGCCGCCGAGATACGCCTCGTGCATCCACGCCGTCTTGTTCGGCGGGATGCCGTCGGCGAAGATCTTCACGCCTATGACGTTCAGCCGACGCGGGTCCTCGCTCGCGGACGCGTGCATCCCGTCCAGAGCGCGGGCGAACTCCGCCCCCGTGCCGGACATGCCGACCGGCAGGAGCAGCACGCTGACCCGGGCGGTGAGTTCGCCGTCGGTCAGCAGCTGCCGGTAGACGTCGAGGGTCTCCCCGGCCAGCGCACCGCCCATGATCTGCTCACCGCCAGGGCCGAGGCCCGGCTCGGTGTAACTGGTGATGCCGAGAGCGCGCAGCTTCGCCAGCGTCGAGCGGATCGCCGTGGCCCGGGCCTCACGGGTGAGCGGGGGCAGCACCCGCTGGACACACACCTGGGCACCTTCCTGCAACAGCCCGGTGGGCTCTCCGGACGCGTCCGTGACGATGACCCCGCCAGGGGGCGTCGCGGTTGCCCGGTCCACCCCCGCGCGCGTGAGCGCGGCGGAGTTCACCCAGCAGGCGTGCCCGGAGAAGTCCTGCAGAAGGACCGGGTGATGCGGGCTGACGGCGTCGAGGTCGTGGCGGGTCGGTAGCCGCGAGGGGTCGGCCACGCATTCGGCGAGATAGCCGAGGTCCCAGCCGATGCCCGTGATCCACTGACCGGGTGGGGTGTGCTCGGCGGCCTGCCGAACCGCTTCTGTGACGTCCGCGATCGACCCCACGGCGGGGTGGCCGAGGTCGAGCGCCAGCGGGGGAGAGCCGGCGCCGAAGGCACAGCCGTGCAGGTGGGAGTCGTTGATGCCGGGCAGCAGCGTGCCGCCCTTCAGATCGATGACCCGGGTGTCCGGACCCGTCAGGGCGTCGATCTCGTCGCGTCCGCCGACGGCTGTGATGGTGTCCCCGGTGACCGCGAGCGCGGAGGCAATGGTGGAGCCGGCATCCACGGTCAGCACGGAGCCGTTGACGAAGACCAGGTTGGCGAAGGCGGGCAAGGCAACTCCCGGACAGGACTCGGTTGGATGACGGGACGCCCGGGGGCGCACCCGGGGTGGGAGCGACTCTGCGATGTCACCCCGGTGCCGCGCATCGGTCATTCGACCGATGTGTCGGTATGACAGCCAGGGCTGATCCCGTGCAGGCCGACAACAGCATGAACGAGGGCTGGGCTACTGGGGCAGCGACCTGCGGGTTTGGCTCGTGAGAGTCAGCGTTGCCGGCGGCGTCGGAGTTGGGGGCGGTGCCCAGGGAGCTGTGGGAGCTTGCCCTGTTCCTGAAAGCGCATGGGGTCACGCGCGGAGTGCAAGTTCGAGCAAGGTGCGGGCGAGGGTGTGCAATTGGTACGCCAAGAGCGCCTTCGCGATGCTCATTACGTCGCGGTCGCCTCGGTGGGCTGCGTGCTCGTGAAGGCCGGTGACAGCTTCAGGGGGTGCCGTATGCCTCGCAGGACGCGATGGCCGCTGCAGCTTCGCTCAAATCCTGTCATGATCATGACTAGATATGATCATGACAAGGCTTCTATATTGCGTGGGTCCGTAACGCCCCTCGTGGCAGGAGGCCCTGCGTTGCAAGGATCGACACTCGCGCGAAGAACGCGCCGCGCACTCAAGGCGGCCGTAGTCGCGGGCGTACTCATCTTCACGTCGTTCGGGATGGTCGGCCCGTCCACCGCCCAAGACGGTGACCTCGGCGTCGACGAGATATCACACAGTGCGAACATCAAACACCTGGCGAACGTCCCGAGGCAGGGTCCGCTCGCCAATGCCACCCACAGCGACCTGGCGTTCTACGGCAACTACGCCATTCAGGGCACCTACGCCGGGTTCACGATCTACAACATCCAGAACCCCACGAAGCCGGAGACCGTCTCCCAGATGGCGTGCAACGGCGGCCAGGGCGACCCCACCGTCTCCGAGGACGGGAAACTGCTGTTCGTGTCGGTCGACACTCCGCAGTCGAATCCGTCCTGTGCGAGCACGAACTCCAATGCGGCCAACCCGAACGCCTGGGAAGGCATCCGCATCTTCGACATCAGCGACAAGCAGAACCCCAAGTACGTGAAGTCGGTGCGGACCGACTGCGGTTCCCACACGCACACGTACGTTCCCGCTGACGGCTCAGACACGGCCTACCTCTACATCTCCTCGTACGGCCCGTCCCCGGCGTTCCCGCACTGCCAGCCTCCGCACGACAAGATCTCGATCGTGAAGGTACCCCTGGACGACCCGGACTCCGCGTCCGTGGTCGCCACGCCCGTACTCTTCCCCGACGGTGGCGCAGGCGCCACCGCGGGCTGTCACGACATCACCGTCTTCCCGGAGAAGCATCTGGCTGCCGGCGCCTGCATGGGCGAGGGTGCTCTGATCGACATCTCGGATCCCACCGAGCCGTACGTGATCACCAGCGCCACCGACGCGAACTTCGCCTTCTGGCACTCGGCGACGTTCACCAACGACGGGAACCGCGTGGTGTTCACCGATGAACTCGGGGGCGGCAGCGCGCCGACCTGCAACGAGCAGATCGGGCCGCACCGCGGTGCCGACGCCATTTACGACATCAAGGGCGAGGGCGACAACCGCAAGCTGGTGTTCCGCAGCTACTTCAAGATTCCGCGCATGCAGCAGCAGACGGAGAACTGCGTGGCCCACAACGGCTCGCTGATCCCGGCCAAGCACCGCGACATGATGGTGCAGGCCTGGTACCAGGGCGGCGTGTCGGTCATCGACTTCACCGACCCCGACCACCCGAAGGAGATCGGCTACTTCGACCGCGGCCCGCTGTCCAAAGAGACCTTGCAGCTCGGCGGCTCCTGGTCGGCGTACTGGTACAACGGTCGCATCTACTCCAGTGACATCACCAAGGGCCTTGACGTGCTCCAGCTCACCGGAGCGCCGTCCAGCGCCAACCGGGTCCAGCTGGACTTCATGAACCCGCAGACCCAGTACACCTACAAGCCCTGATTCCGCCCATGGCCCCGGCGGGCGGCAGGTCCGCCGCGGCCGCACACACATGCAGCAACCCACGAGTTCAGCCCGCCGCGTGCGTTGCTCCCAGGACGCCGCGTGGCGAGGCAGAAGGGAACAGGCGCACAGTGAGGTACCGCAGAGTTGCAAGTGCGCTGCTGACAGCCGCATGCCTGCTCGGCGTCGCAACCGTGTCCGCCAGCGCGGAGGCTGGGCACATGCCCCGGGCCGCGGCGGCTGGCCCCGCCCCGGCGTCGACGAATCCGCAGGTCGAGTCGAACAACGCCGATGCGGACTTCGTCGCCATGATGATTCCGCATCACCAGCAGGCGCTCATCCTGAGCCGGCTGGCCCCGTCGAGGTCCAATGACAGAGATCTGCGTGCGCTCGCCGACCGGATCGACGTCGAGCAGGGCCTTGAGATCTACATGATGCAGTCGTGGCAAGGGTGGAACGGCCTCGAGAAGACGGATCCCCAGCAGGCCTACGAGGAGATGCTGCAGGATCCGATGATGGTCGAGAAGATGGGGATGGCCACCCCCGAGGAGCTGGACCAGTTGAGCGCGGCGACTGGCAACGCCTTCGACGTGCAGTTCCTGCGGCTGATGATCAAGCATCACAACGGTGCGATCGACATGCTGACGGAGGTGCTCACCAACGGAACAGACGAGACCATACAGACGTGGGCGACCGACATGCTGGCCACTCAGTACGCCCAGGTCCAGATGATGCAGCGGATGCTGGACGACAGGACGTAGCCGTCCTGAGCCACTCCGTGCGCCGTCGGGCGTCGCGGGCCTGCCGACCGGCCCGGACGCCCGTCAGCCGTATCCGGGTCCCGGCGCGCGACCGCCTGATCCCGAAGGCCCGGGTACGGCTCCGGCGCACACCCGCGTGCCCCTCCGCGCCGTCTTGTTCGCGTCAGCGCCCCGGAAGCCGGCAGCGCCAAGAAGCTGGTCCCTGGACCAGATCGCCGCCGGCGGGTCGATCGCCAAAGCGCCCGGAGGTGGAGAAGCCGGCGGACGCTCATCGGTCGACTGAGGCAGTGAGCGCGGTGCTCGCTGTCGGCGCGTCAGACGGCCGGCTTCTGCACGGAGGTCGGCTTGGTGGTGAGCAGTGTGGTGATCTCATCGGCGAGGTGCGGGCCGAGCTCGCCCCAGCCGTCCTTGTAGCCGTAGACGCTGGCCAGAGTGCGGGCTTCGTAATCGCCGTTCATGATCTCGATGTCGGTGGCGGTGATGAGTGCCGGGTGGGGGACACCGACGGCCGCAGAGACCTTCATCAGCTCCTTGCGCAGGGTGCGCAGGTAGACAGCGGCCCGGGTGGCCTTCGAGGTCGGATCGAGGCCGCGGGCCAGCCGCGGGTTCTGGGTGGCGATGCCGGTGGGGCACTTATCGGTGTGGCACTTCTGCGACTGGATGCAGCCGATCGACAGCATCGCCTCACGAGCCACGTTGATCATGTCGGCACCCAGAGCAAAGGCGACCGCGGCGTTCTCGGGCAGGCCGAGCTTGCCGGAGGCGATGAAGGTCAGGTCGTCGGTCAGCCCCAGCTCGGCGAAGGTGCCGTAGACCCGGGAGAAGCCCATGCGGAAGGGCAGTGACACCGAGTCACTGAAGATCAGCGGCGCCGCCCCGGTGCCGCCCTCGCCACCGTCGATGGTCACGAAGTCGACACCACGGTCACCACGCGCCATCAGCGTCGCCAGCTCCTGCCAGAAGCCCATCTCTCCCACCGCGCTCTTGATCCCGACCGGCAGACCGGTCTCGGTGGCGAGCAGTTCGACGAAGTCGAGCATCGAGTCGACGTCGCTGAACGCGGTGTGCCGCGACGGGGAGGCGCAGTCCTTGCCAAGCGGGATGCCGCGGATCTCGGCGATCTCCGGGGTCACCTTCGCACCCGGCAGCATCCCGCCCAGCCCAGGCTTGGCGCCCTGCGAGAGCTTGATCTCTATCGCCTTGACCGGAGCGCCGGCGACCACATCCTTGAGCTTGTCGAGGCTGAAGGTGCCGTCCTCGTTGCGGCAGCCGAAGTACGACGTTCCGATCTGGAGGACGAGGTCACCACCGTTGCGGTGGTACGGCGAGAGGCCGCCCTCGCCCGTGTTCTGCATCGTGCCGGCCAGCGCCGCACCCTTGTTGAGCGCCGTGATCGCCGCGCCGGAGAGCGATCCGAAGCTCATCGCCGAGATGTTCACCACACTCGCCGGCCGGAACGCCTTGGCGCGCCCGCGCGGCCCGCCCAGCACCTTGGCCGAGGGCAGTGGGGCCTGCGGATCGTGAGCGTCGGGCAGCGCGTCGGCGAACGTGCGCTGCTTCAGGTAGGCGTGCCCCTGCATGTGCTCAACATCGTTGTCGGTGCCGAACCCGAAGTAGTTGTTCTCCCCCTTCGCCGACGCGTAGATCCAGGTGCGCTGGTCACGACTGAACGGACGCTCCTCGTCGTTGGAGGTCACGATGTACTGCCGCAACTCCGGGCCGATCATCTCCAGCAGGTACCGGGCGTGCCCGATCACCGGGAAGTTCCGGAGCAATGCGTGCTTCTTCTGGACAAGGTCACGGGCGGCCACCAGCGCCAATGCTGTTGCGGTGGCCGCGGCGATGCTCCGGGCGCGCATGAACGGTCCTCTCCTCGATGCTCGACTCCATCGCTGTGCGGTGGACGTCGTCGTGTCGTGTCGGGCGTTGGGCGGCGGACACGACCAAGCGGGCGTCAGCGTCCGCCGGGGAACGCGCAATGATATTAGAGGCCCGCGAGGAGAGGCGGCGGTTTCCAGGGGCCGTCGCAACACGTGGTCGTGTTGGGCAGGCCGCGAGCATCATGCAGGCGCTCGACTGAGGTTTCCCAGCCGAGCGTTTTGCGTGGTCGGCCGTTGAGTTCGGCGGCGACGGCGTCCAGGTGCTCGCGAGTGTGGGCCGCCGTCTTCGAGGTGCCGTGACACCGGGATGGCATCAACGACCGGCCGGAACTGGATCCGTTCGCTTAGGGCCTTCCGGCCGTCGTCCCCGGGGCCGTGCGCTCGGGCAGAGCCCCAGGGGCTGAGGGGTGTCATCGGGACGCAGGGCCTCCCTGGAGTGGGCGGGGGGCGACGTCACCCACGTCGGTCACCGCCACCGGTGCGCGGGCCGACCGCCAGCGGAATCCCGGTACGGCGCGACTGTGCCACCGATGTCGGCGAGTCCTCGCTGCGCGCCGCATCCGCGGGGATGACCGGCTCGGCCGGTGTGCTGGGCCGCCCCGCAGGCGGGGTGTACCCCTCAAGCCGCGCCGTGCCCCACACATACGGATCTGCCTGGGCGCTGCCGTAAGGCGACCAAGCCAGCCGGGTCTGGCCGGTCTTGTCGTCGGTGTCGGAGTCGTAGACCATCACGTTGAGGGCGAACGCCTCCGGGTCGGCAGCCGCCGGCAGCTCGCCCAGTGGGATCTTCGCCTCCAGCGTGTAGCCGGCATACGGTTCGGTGACCGTGGTGGCGACGGCCATGCCGGGCGCGGTGTCCTTCGCGGGGCCTTGGTGGTTGTCGGCGTCGCGCTCCGCCACCGGCCCCCCGCCGTTCGCCGAGAACGGGAAGATGCCCGTCTTGAAGGTGACAGAGGTGTCGTCGGCCGTGCCACGCGGGTCGATGGCGATCTCCACCGAGTCGGTCCGCCAGTGCCGCTTGAGGTCGCCCTCGCCCAGCGCCGCGCCCGCCAGGTCGTCGGTGACCTTGACGAGTACGTACAGGTCATCGCCGTGCCGCGCGAGCTTCGCCGTCCCCGAAATGTCGTCCGGGCCGACCTGCTGGCCCTGCCAGTACACCAGGGGCAGTTCGGGGCCCGGGTACTCGCCCTCCCGCTCCACTCCGTCCAGTACGGGAGCGGTGGCCACCTCGGGGATGACGGTGGACGGGGCGGCCGGGTAGCGGGGCTGCGCGTTGTTGGCCAGCCAGGGCAGGCCGACGCGCTCCGCCCAGGCGGCGAACTCCGCGAATATCGGCCGCAGTCCGGACTGCGGCCGCACTTCGGACTTCACGGCCTCGCCGTGTTCGGCCAGCACCGTGAACCAGTCGGAACCCAGCTTCTCGGGGTCCGTCGGCACCTGGGACGGATTGGAGGCCCACCCCTGGGTGGCGTACGTGCGGGAGGCGTCCGCCTCGACCTGGGCCCAGCTCACCCCGTGCTCGCTCGACCGGGTGCCGGAGAAGACGCCGAAGACCGGAAGTCCGGTATTGGGATCGGTGCGGCGCTGCTTGGGCGCGTCCGGGCCGAGGAGGCTGCGGAAACCGTAGTTCTGGGTCAGCAGCAGCCGGGGTCGCCAGGGGCGGAAGTGCTCGCGGGTGATCTGTGTGGGGAACGCGCGGGGGTCACCGGCCATAAAGAACGCCTCGATGGCCAGCCGTGCGGCGAGTTGGTGCCCGCCGTGCTGGTTGAACGGGCGCGGGTCCATGGTGACCACCGTGTCAGGGGTGGTGGCGCGGATCAGACGGACGACGCGCTCCAGGGTGTCACGCTCGTCCCAGATCCCGGCGGTCAGCGGCGCCGAGAGGGTGTACCAGAAATCGGCCTTGTCCAGGTAGTAGATGTTGTCGATCCCGGCGTACGCGGTGGCCTTTCGCTCCTCGCCCTCCCGGATCAGCCCGAGCCCCGGCCCCTCGTCGAGACCGACCGCGTTCCCGCCGCCCTCGCCGCGAGTGATGGTCAGGACGCCGGTGCTGACCCCGTACTGCTCCCGCCACTGCCCGAACGTGGAGAGGTTGCCGGCCTCGTCGTCGGGGTGGGCGCCGACGAACAACACGTCGCTGTGGGCCGGGTCGTGACGCCCTCGTCCGCTGCGCTGCGGCTGCGGAGTGCTCCAGCCGTCGGCCCAGGCCGCGGGCGCGGACACGCCCAGCGCCGCACCGACGAGGCCCGAGGCCAGAGCGATGGCGACGGTGCGCCGACTCGGTCCCGCGGCGCCGACTGTACTGCCTTGCTCCTGAGTTGAATTCGCCACCGTGCGCCTCCATTTGTTCGTGACTTCTTGACGGACGACACTTGCGGGCGGCACTGCGTCGCCCTCGTTACTTCTTCACCGCGCCGGATCATCCCTCGATGAAGCGGTGCTGGAGCGGCACCGCGTCCAGCACTCGCAGTGTTGGACGCGGTGGGTGTATCGGCGCGAGGCACGCCGTCGGTGTGCGGCGGGATCTACTCCTTCACCGCGCCCGTCAATATGCCTTCGATGAAGCGGCGTTGCAGTGCCACGTACACGACCACCACCGGCAGCGCGATCAGCACCGACGCCGCCGCCAGCAGTGACGTCTCTGCCGTGTGCTGGCCCTGGAAGAAGGCCAGGCCCAGCGGGACCGTGCGCAGGGACTCGTTGCTGATCATCACCAGGGCCATGAGGAACTCGTTCCACGTCCACATGAAGGTGATGACGATCATGGTCGTGATGGCGGGCCGGCCCATCGGCACCAGGATCCGCCACAGCGTGGTCCAGGTGGAGGCGCCGTCCATCCGCGCCGCCTCGATGACGGAGCGGGCGCTGCCGCGGAAGTAGGCGCGCAGCCAGAAGACGCCGAAGGCCAGCGACTGGGCGATCTGCGGCAGGATCAGCGCCCAGTACGTGTCCGTCAGCTCCACGTACCGCAGGTCGAAGTAGAGCGGGACGACCAGCGCCTCCTGGGGCAGTGTCAGGCCGATGACGAACAGGTAGAACAGCACCGTCGAGCCGGGGAAGCGCATCACTCCGAAGGCGTAGCCGGCCAGGATCGCCAGCACCGCCGTCACCACCACCACGACCGAGGCCACCAGCAGTGAATTACCCATATATGTAGCGAAATGTCCGCGTGTCCAGGCGTCCGCGAAGTTGCCCCAGTGCAGCCCGCCCTCAGGCAGCGAGAAGCCGGTACCCAGCGCGCCCTGGCGACCGAAGGCGGTGGAGAGGATGCCGATCACCGGCGTCAGCGAGATGATCGCGAAGAGCGTCAGGATCGCGTACGTGGCGCCACGTTCGGTGCGCGAGATCATGACCGCCGCCCTTCGACGAGCCGGGAGACCGTGACGGTCAGCGCGAAGATCAGGACGGTGAGGGCCACGCCGACGGCGGCCGCCGAGCCGATCTGGTTGGTCTCGAAGGCCCGGTGGTAGACCTCGTACGCCGGCACCGACGTGGAGTTGCCCGGCCCGCCGCTGGTGGTGATGTAGATCAGGTCGAAGTTGCGGAGGCCCGCCACGATGGTGAGGGTGAGCGCCACCGCTGTCTCCGCCCGCAGGCCGGGCAGCGTGATGCTGAAGAACTCACGTATCGCGCCCGCGCCGTCGATCCGCGCCGCCTCGTACAGCTCGCGCGGGATGCGCTGCGCGCCGGCGAGGAAGAGCACCATGCACAGGCCGGTCTCCACCCAGGTGCCGACGGCGCCGACCGCGGGCAGCGCCCAGTTGTAGTCGCCCAGCCAGGCCCGGGTCAGGGAGCCGAGACCGACGGCCTTCAGGGTGTGGTTGAGCAGGCCGTCGGGGGCGAGGATGGAGCGCCAGGCGACACATACCACGACCATGGCGAGGACCTGCGGCAGGAACAGCACGGTGCGGAAGAAGGCCATGCCCTTCACCCGGATCCGCGACATCACGGCCGCCAGCAGCAGGCCGATGGCCACCGGCAGGGCGGCGTAGAACAGCAGCAGGACGAGCGCGTGGACGAACGGCGCGCGCAGGCTCGGATCCGTGAAGAGGTCCGTGTAGTTGCCGAACCCGGCCCAGGTGGCCCGTGTCAGCCCGTCCCAGTGCAGCAGCGACAGCCACACCGACTGGCCGAAGGGGTACAGCAGGAACGCACCGTACAGGGCGAGTGCCGGCAGCACGTAAAGGTAGCCGATGGCGCGCGGTTCGCCGGGGGCGCGGCGGCGGTAGCGGTCTCGGAGGGCGGTCACTTCGACCCCGCCGAACTGTCGCGCTGCTTCTTCATGAAGCCGCCGTAGTCCTTCTGCAGGGACGCCGCGAACTTGTCGGGGTCGCTGTTGCCGGCGATGAGGTCCTGCAGCGCCTTGGACGTGGTGTCGTAGAAGCTCGGCGTGGCGTAGTCGAGGTACGGCACCAGGCCGTCGCCCGCGGTCAGCCGCCGCCAGCCGGCGATCATCTGCCCCTCACTGCTCTCCGGGTCGATCCTGGCCGCGGCCCGCCCGGGCAGTGCAGGCAGCACGCCGTGCTCGCTCATGACGTCGGACGCGTGCGTGTTCGTGATGAAGTCGAGGTAGGCGGCGGCGACTTCGGGGTGACGGGACCGCGATGTGATCGACCAGGCGAGCCCCTGGCCGCCGGTGGTCATCGGGGTGGCGTCGGCCTGGGCGGGCGGCGGCGGGATGAGGCCCAGCTTGCCGTCCATCGGCTTCTTCAGGTCGGCCTGCAGCCAGGTGCCGGTGATCAGATACGCGCCGTCGCCGCCAGTGAACTTCTTGGCGGCGTCGTCGTAACCGAGCCCGTTGGCGCTCTTGGGTAGGTAGCCCTTCTTGACCCAGTCGGACAGGGTGGCCGCCGCTTCCTTGGTGTAGGCGTTGTCGAAGCCCTGGCCGCGGCCGAGGACCGTGTCACGTGCCTGCGCCCCGCCGAGCTGGTCCTGGAGCACGCCGAAGGTGTGGATCGCGGGGTACTTGTCGAGGTTGCCGAACTGGATCGGCAGCTCGCCCTTCTGCTTCAGCGTGCCAAGGCTCGCGGTGAAGTCCGCCCAGGTCCTCGGCGGCTTCACGCCGGCTTTCGCCAGGACCTCCTTGTTGTAGTAGATGCCGACGAACTCACCGGTCTGGGATATCCCGTAGAGCCGGCCGGTGCCGAAGCGGTGGCCGTCGGTCGAGACCCGGTTGAGGTTGAGCAGCGTGGTGGGGTAGCGGGTGTTCCAGTCGTAGATGCCCGCGTACGTGTCCAGCGGGGCGAGCAGCCCGGCCTGGACGAAGGACACCATGTCCGGGTAGCCCTGGTTCGCCTGGACCACGTCCGGCGGGTTGTTGCCGGATATCGCGAGCTTCAGGGTGGTCTTGAGGTCGGAGAAGCTCCGCGAGACCCGCTTGATGCGGACGTTCGGGTACTTCTTCTCGAACTCCTTGTTGAGCTGCTCGATCTCGCCGTTCGTGCCGCCGCGGGTCTCCTGGTCCCACACGGTGAGCGTGACGTTGCCGGCGCGCGCCGGATCCGGTACGGCCGTGCTCCCGACCCCGGCTGCCCCGCCGGCCTGCGACCCGTCGGTGCCCGGCACGCACCCGGTGGCCAGCAGGGCAAGACCGGCGACGAGGGTGACCGGCAGCATGTTCCGCCTGGCACGTCGTGTGCCGGTACGCGGCACCCTCGCGCGAACTCCTCGCATTCCCACTCCTCGTCTCAACGGGATCTCACTGGACGTCTCCGGGGACGCCTCATCGCGCTCAGTCGCCCCGGAAGCCGATGGTCGGCACCGCGCGCAGCCGCGGCCCTGGGACCTGTCCCGCGGGGACGAACTCGTCCAGGAAGGCGTAGCGCCGGGCCAGTTCGTCGGAGCCGTGCAGTCGGCGCACCGTCTGCCACCAGGCGGCAACCTCCGGCCAGCCCGGCGCGGCCAGCGAGCCGCCGAAGTGCTCCACGGACAGGGCGGCGGTCAGGTTGGCGAACGCGAGCCGGTCGGCCAGCGGCCATCCGGCGAGCGTCCCCGTCATGAAGCCCGCGACGAAGACGTCGCCCGCGCCCGTCGGGTCCATGGCCTGCACCGGCACCCCGGGCACCTCCGCCGTCTCGCCGGTGACCGAGTCGATGGCGACCGCGCCCTCGGGGCCCATGGTCACGACCGCGATCGGTACCAGCTCGGCCAGCGCGCGCACCGCCTCCTGCGGGGAGTCGGTACGCGTGTAGTTCTGGGCCTCGGTGGCGTTGGGCAGGAAGACGTGGCAGTGACCGAGATCACGCAGTGCCGCCGGGTCCCAGCGTCCGCTGTCGTCCCAGCCCACATCGGCGAAGATCTTGCTGCCCTGCCGTTCCGCCTCGCGCAGCCAGTCGTCCTGCCGACCCGGCTCGAGTGTGGCCACGCAGGCCCGTGTGCGCGGCGGGCCGCAGAGGCACGGCGGGGGAGCGGGGTGCTCGTGCGTCACCATCGTGCGCTCGCCCTCGTACGCCATCGATACCGTCACCGGCGAGTGCCAGCCGGCCACCCGGCGCGAGTGACTGAGGTCGACCCCCTCGCTGCCGGAGAGGCTGTCCCAGCAGTAATCGCCGTACAGGTCGGTGCCGAAGGCGGACGCGAGCGTGGTGCGCAGCCCGAGGCGGGCCAGGGCCGTGGCCATGTTCGCGATGCCGCCGGGGCTCAGCCCCATACCGCGGGCCCAGTTCTCGGTGCCGCGTACGGGGGCGTGGTCCAGGCCCGTGAAGATGATGTCCAGGAACACGGTCCCGGTCAGGTACACGTCGTACTCGGGGTCGCCGGGGAGGCGTACGTCTGCCAGCGGGTCGAAGGACTTCGCGACCGTCGAAGGAGTGCTCACCGGCGCGCCCTTCCTGATCGGAGCTGCATGTTGACCGACACCTTGCACCGAGAGTCGTGTACATGCAAGAGGTTGATCAGACTCGTGCACAGTCGCTCAACTGCAGTACATTGCAAGCATGTTGCGAGAGGCGCGGCACCGCAGGCTGCTGACCATCCTGGGCGAGGAAGGCGTGCTCCCGGTCCGGGAGATCGCCAAGAAGCTCGGTGTGAGCGAGGCCACGGCCCGCCGTGACCTGACCGAGCTCGACGACGCCGGCCGACTCACCCGCGTCTACGGCGGGGCGGTGGCCGCGCGCACGGACGACGAGCGGCCCTTCGCCGAAGTGGCCGTGGACGACCTGCCGGCCAAGACCGCGATAGCCGCACGGGCGGCCGAGCTGGTCAAGGACGGCGACACACTCCTGCTGGACATCGGCACCACCACGCACCAGCTCGCCAAGTTGCTGCGCGGCCGCCCCGTCACCGTCGTCACCAGCAACCTCGCGGTGTACGAGGAGCTGCGCGACGACCCCGAGGTGCGGCTGATCCTGCTCGGCGGGGAGGTGCGCCGTAACTATCTCTCCCTGGTGGGCTTCCTCACCGAGTCCAATCTGCGTGAGCTGTATGTCGGCCGGCTCTTCCTCGGCGCGAGCGGCGTGTCGCCCAGCGGTGGCGTGTTGGACGACACGCACGTGGAGGTGCCTGTGAAGCGCGCCATGATCGCCGCCGCACGGCAGGTCGTGCTGCTCGCGAGCGTCGGCAAGTTCCCCGGCGAGACCGGTCTCGCCCTTGTCTGCGGGCCGCCGGACATCGACATCCTGATCACCAACGACACATCGGACCCAGTCACGCTCGCGGCATTCCGCGAGGCCGGGACGGAGGTAATCACCGTATGAGGCTGACTCTGCTGGGCGGCGGCGGGTTCCGGGTACCGCTCGTGTACCGCGCGCTGCTGACGGACGACGGCGACGCGGCGGGCCGGTGCACCGAGCTGGTGCTGTACGACACCGACCGGCGGCGCCTCGACGCGATCGCGGCGGTGCTGGCCGGGCAGGCCGCACAGCTCACCGGGCCGGGGACGGGCCGCCCGCCCGGCCCGGCCCTACGCACCACGACGGACCTCGACGACGCCCTACGCGGCGCGGACTTCGTCTTCTCCGCGATCCGCGTCGGAGGCCTGCAGGGCCGCAGTCGCGACGAGCGCGCCGCCCTGGGCGAGGGCGTCCTCGGCCAGGAGACCGTCGGCGCGGGCGGCGTGCTCTACGGCCTGCGCACCGTGCCGGAGGCGGTGCGGATCGCCGAGCGGGTCGCGGCCGTCGCGCCCCACGCCTGGGTCATCAACTTCACCAACCCTGCGGGCATGGTCACCGAGGCCATGCAGCGCGTCCTCGGCGACCGCGTCATCGGCATCTGCGACTCGCCGGTCGGGCTGTGCCGGCGCGCCGCCCGCGCGGTGGGCGCCGACCCCGACCGCGCGGGCTACGACTACGTCGGGCTCAACCACCTCGGCTGGCTGCGCCGGGTCACCGTCGACGGTCACGACCGGCTGCCCGAACTGCTCGCCGACGCCGCCGCGCTGGAGTCCTTCGAGGAGGGCAGGCTCTTCGGCGCCAACTGGCTGCGGACGTTGGGCGCGCTGCCCAACGAGTACCTGCACTACTACTACTTCAACCGCGAGGCGGTCGCCGCACTGCGTCAGGCGCCGGCCACCCGTGGGGAGTTCCTGCGCGACCAGCAGGATGTTTTCTACGCTCAGGCGGCCGCCGAGCCCGCCGGTGCGCTGGAGGCGTGGGAGCGTACGCGCCAGGAGCGCGAGGCGACGTACATGGCCGAGAGCCGGGAGAGCACGGGCGGCTGGCAGCGCGACGCCTGCGACCTCGAGGGGGGCGGCTACGACCGCGTCGCGCTGGCCCTGATGCGGGCCATCGCCCGCAACGAGCGCACGACGCTCATCCTCAACGTCCGCAACCGCACCGCAGTCCCGGGCCTGGACCCGGAGGCGGTCGTGGAGGTGCCCTGCCTGGTGGACGCCGCCGGTGCCACCCCACTCGCCACCGGCGCCGTGGCGCCCGACCAGCTCGGGCTCATGCTGAGCGTCAAGGCGGTGGAGCGGGCCGTGATCGAGGCGGCGGCGAGCGGTGAACGGGCTCCCGCGCTGCGGGCTCTGGCGCTGCATCCGCTGGTCGACTCGGTGTCCACAGCCGATCGCATCCTGCAGACCGCATACCCGGCGTAGCACGTTGGAAGCCACTCGGCGGGCGACATGCGAGGTCATCGAGCCACCGAATCCGGGTGGCCGCCGTGTGGCGACCACGGGCCCGCGGGGGCGGGCCAACGGTTATGACGGCGTGACCCAGACATGACCAAGCTGCTCGTAGAGTCGCTCTCGTGACCAACAAGATCACCCTCTTGCTCAACCCCGCCGCAGGCCAGGGCCGCGGCTCCAAGGCGGCCCAGCTGGCGGCTTCCGCATTGCGGGAAGCCGGATTCGCCGTCCGCAAAGTCGTCGGGGAGAACGCCGAGGAGGCGCTCGCACTTGCGCGTACCACCGTGGACGAGGGCACCGGCGCTCTGATCGCTGTCGGTGGCGACGGCACGGCCAACCTTGCCATCCAGGCCGTTGCGGGTACCCGCACCCCACTCGGCCTGGTCGCCGTCGGCACCGGTAACGACTTCGCCCGCGCCCTCGGCCAGCCCATAGGCGACGCGGGCGCCGCGGGCCGCCTCATCGCCACGGCTCTCAAGGCCGGCCGGGTGCGCGACATCGACCTCGGAAAAGTCGGAGGCCACTGGTTCGGCACGGTCCTCGCCTCCGGCTTCGACTCCCGTGTCAATGACCGGGGCAACCGCATGCGATGGCCGACCGGCCGCTTCAAGTACGACCTCGCGATGGTGGCCGAACTTGCCACCTTCCGGCCCTTCCCCTACCGGATCGTTCTCGACGACGGCGTCGTCCACGAGGTCGAAGCGACCCTCGTGGCCATCGGAAACGGGTCGTCGTACGGCGGCGGCATGCGCATCTGCCCTGGTGCCGACCTCACCGACGGCCTGTTCGATGTCACTGTGGTCGGCGATCTCAGACGTACCACGCTGGTGCGGGTGTTCCCGCGCGTGTATCGCGGAACCCATGTCGGGCATCCCAAGGTCACCGTTCACCGCTCGGCAACGGTGGAGATCGCCGCAGAAGGCATCCGGGGGTACGCCGACGGGGAACCGCTGCGGCCGCTTCCACTGACCGCCCGCTGTGTGCCGGGGGCCCTTCGCGTCATCGGTCCGTGAACTGTTTGTTCCACGCGACCTCGCAGTCGGGACCAACGAGGAGGCCCGGTTCTCGTATTGCTACGACCAGACGGACATCTGACGCCCTGTCAGGGCTTACGCCGCCGAGGTTCTTCCCATCACCGACGAACTCCTCGCCCGGCTCTCCCCGCTCCGGTACGACCACGGGTGTGAGACCGGTGAGCTCGCATGTTCAGGTGTCGCGCATTCGCGGCCGAACCCAGGTGGGCCGCATCATCGCCGACGGCGAGGGCGGCCGCATGGTCACACTCGGCTTCTGGCCGACGGCTGCTCGGGTCAGTCCAGCAGTCCACAGTCCAAGTTCGGAGGCGGAGCGGATGGCCATCCACACCTCGGTGAAGGCCCCGGTGCTGGTGAGGTCGCGGCCGGTGAGCGTACTGAAGCGGCGCAGCCGGTAGGCGAGCGTGTTGGGGTGGATGTGCAGGGCCGCGGCGGCGGCGTCGGTGCGCCGGTCGCGTTCCATGCAGGTGCGCACCGACAGCAGGAGTTGCGCATCGTGGGTGTCGTCGTAGCGGAGTGCTTCGCCCACCTTCTTCGCCTCGGGGCCGGTGACCCTGCCGTCTTCCGCGCGGAACACCACTCGGGCCGTCGCACCGTCGGCCTTCAGTTCCGGGAAACGTTCGTTCAGCAGGTCGTACGCCTGCTGCGCCTCCGTACCAGGCATCGAGAAGTCGTTGGGGGGCGCGGCGGGAGCCCTCCCGGCGAGCACCCCCGTCCCCAGGAGCAGTACCACCCACAGCAACACGACCAGCCAGCGCCTCCGGAAGGAGAACCGGCCCAGCCTGGAAAGGAATGAGGCCACAGCAGGGGATCCAAGTCAGGTCGAGGCTCGTCGGAAGGTTGACGAGCACGCCGTCAGTACGGCACCGACGCTGTCAGCCCTCCCTGACCACACCCGGAGAGATTCTGGGAGCTTCCTGAGAACTCCGACCGCCGCCGTGCGGCCGAATCGCAATCAAGCGGACATGTGGCCCGAACGTCGTACCGTGATTCACAGGGAGCTCTGCGATGGTGGAACGAATTCAGTGGTGAGTGCAGCTCGCGGATTGGTCGAGGCTGTCACCGCACTTCATGGAAAATCCGGGCTACCGCCTGATGGCGCCAGCCCGGATCACACCAAGATTTTCATCAGTGGTCTTCTGGAATCCGCCCCGGATGCGGGGCCTTCCGCCGGTCTTCAGTCGGCACTGCTCACCAGGGCGGCGATCCGGTAGCGTCCGGACTCACGGGCCAGGAGTCCGTCGTCGATGAGGGTGCGCCGCAGTGAGACGGCGTCCAGTGTGCCGCCCTCGCACCACGGTTGCAGGCGGTCGGTCACCGTCCGCTCGTCGTACTCGTCGCCGGCTGCGAAGGTGCTCTCGGCGATGTGCCCGAGTATCGCGCGGCGGGCGTCGTGGTCCTGCTCTGGCAGGTTCACCAGGACGCCGCTGCGGATGTGGCCGCGCAGCCGCGGGTCGGGCTGGTCGTTCGCCGTCTCTTCCGCCACTCGTCGGGCGGCGGTATTTGCGGCGGCGGCGAGGGCGTCGTCGTCCAGCGCCACCGAGCCGCGCCCCTGGACGAGCAGTCCGGCGCGGACGAGCCGTCCGATGGCCGGGGCGGCGTCCCGTGCGCCGAGCCCCGAGACGGTGAGGACCTCGGAGGAGGTCGACGCGCCCAGGGCAACCGCCGAGAACACCCGGCGCAGTACCGGATCGGCGAGCTGGATGGCGAGCTGTTCGGGTGTCATGAGGGGGAGCGCATCCTTTCCAAAGCCTGCCGGCCCGTGCGCCCGGCACGGGCCGATTCCCATCCGGGGTGCAGCGGCCCTTCCGCCTGACCTTGATCTTGAACAGGTCGTGTTCGCCCGCCTGGGCGATTCAGGGACGCGCGCTGTTCGTCCGTGAGCGCGGCGAACTTGCCGTGTGTGACGACCTGGTAGGTCGTACCGCTCATAACTGTACTTCTCCAGGCGTTGGTTCGGTCATCGGCACTCATTTCAGGGGCGCGTGCGAGGGAATTGATCGTGCATCGGTCGATGACAGGACAGCAGATCAGCCCGGCAGTCGAGTACGCGGTCCGTGCCACCCTCCAGGCGGGTGCGCGCGTCCGTCCTGCGCACCCTTGAACGCCTCGAACGTTGGCCCGGTCGAGCCGGTGTGTCGCGGCCGTAGAGGTTTGAGATCAGGCCATTGACAGCCGGTATGGCGTACGCCACTTTGTTCGCCGTCGTCCCTCGTCGATGAGGAGTCGCGGATGGCTGCGCACGAAGAAGTCCAGCCAGAGGTAGAGCTGGACGCGGATGCTGCCCGTCTCGCGGAGATGGGCTACAAGCAGGAACTTCATCGCGGTATGACCGCGTTCTCGAATTTTGCCGTGTCGTTCTCGATCATTTCGATCCTGGCGGGCTGCATCACGTCGTACGGGATCGCGCTGAAGTCGGGTGGTCCGTCGACCATCGTGCTCGGCTGGGCGGTGGTCGGTGTCTTCGTGACGTGTGTGGCGCTGGCCATGGCCGAGGTGTGTTCGCGCTACCCCACCGCGGGTGGTCTCTACTTCTGGGCCGGTGAGCTTGCCAGGAAGAACAAGCGTGCCTGGGCCTGGTTCGTGGGCTGGTTCAACTTCATGGGCGAGATCGGCGTGACTGCCGCGATCGATTTCGGGTGCGCCACGACCTGGATGGCGTTCATGAACCTTGTCTGGGGAACCGAAGTCACTGTCGGTCGTACTTACCTGCTGTTCCTCGCGATCATTCTTGTGCACGCGCTTCTCAACACGTTCGGCGTGAAGCTCGTCGCGTTCCTGTCGAACGTCTCTGCCTGGTGGCACGTGGCGGGTGTCCTGGTCATCGTTGCCGTGCTGTGGGCGCTGCCCGAGCACCACCAGTCCGCCGGGTGGACGCTGACGGGCTGGCACAACGCCACCGGCTGGACCTCCGGCCTCTACGTCTTCCTCATGGGTCTGCTGATGGCGCAGTACACCTACACCGGGTACGACGCGTCGGCCCATGTGGCGGAGGAGACCAGGGGAGCGGCCCGCAGCGCGCCGCGCGGGATTGTGATGAGCGTGGTGATCTCGGTCATCGGCGGTTTCATCCTGCTCTTCTCCATCACCGCATCGATTCAGGACAGGAGTTCCGCGGGGCTGGACAAGCTGGCTGCTTCGAGTACCGGGCTGCCGCCGGCGCAGGTCTTCCTGGACTCGCTGAACAGTCCGGGCACCGCGAAGTTCCTGCTGTTCATTGTGTGTGCCGCGCAGTTCTTCTGCGGTATGGCGTCGGTGACCGCCAACTCCCGGATGAGCTATGCGTTCTCGCGCGACAACGCCCTTCCAGGGTCGAGGATCTGGGCGAAGGTCAACCCGCGTACCGGGACGCCCACGAACTCGATCTGGCTCTGCGTGACGCTCTCGGCGATCCTGACGCTGCCCGCGCTGTTCAACACCACGGCATACCTGGCGGTGACCTCGATCGCGGTGATCGGCCTTTACATCGCCTATGTCACGCCGGTATTGCTGCGTCGTCTGCGCGGCGACGAGTTCGTTCCGGGGCCGTGGCACCTGGGCAAGTGGAGCAGCCTGGTCGGCTGGGTCGCGGTCGTGTGGGTGGTAATCATCTGTGTGCTGTTCGTGCTGCCGCCGACCCGGCCGGTCAACGTCGACAGCTTCAACTATGCGCCGATCGCGGTGGCCGTGGTCGCTCTGTTCGCGCTGGTGTCGTGGTATGCGGGCGGCCGCAAGCACTTCATGACCAACCGTGACAACCTGGAGGACATCTGAAAGCCAGGCCCGGGTGTGCAGCACCCGCCCAGTACTCGGGTTGGCCGGCTTCCACTGCCGGCGGCCGATCCGGCGAGCCGGCAAGCGTCGTCGTAGCGGCCGCGGCTCAGGCAACGTCAGCCTCACCACGTCGGACCTGGTCTTGGACGCCATCCACCTTCCGAACGAGGTCCCATGGTCTCGCTTTGGTCGGCTGGACTCCGGTCGGCGGCAGAAGGGATGTGCGCTTGTCGCCAGGCGTCGGCGGCCGGGCGTCAGGCCTGCGGGGTCCAGGCCGCTGCCAGGTCGAGAAGACCGGGGAATCGGGCGTTGAGGTCGTCGACGGGTGCGTGGCTGCGGCGTTCGAGCCCGTACTGACGCCGCCGCGTGACCCCGGCCTCGCGCAGCGCCTTGAAGTGGTGCGTGAGTGACCACCCGGCGCCAGGTCACGGACCCGGCCTGACGGGCCGCGGCAGACGGCACGCTCCCGGGGGGTGGTGCACCGCTGGACGGCGGTGGTGCACCACCCCTGGGAGCGTGCTCGCACGGCCAGGCTCGTGCGTGCGCGCGACCTGCGGCTGCCGAATACTTGATCCGAGCAGGTCAGGCGACGTGCCGGTACCCGTGGACCACGCTTGCGCCGCCCTACCGGCTGGTGGCGGGCAGGTACCGCGGTGCACGCCAGGCATCCAGCCGCTGCTCGACCGCCGCCCCCAGCGACAGCAGCTCGGCGTCTTGGTGGTCGCCGGCCATCAGGAGCAGGCCGACCGGCAACTCGCCGACGAACCCGGCGGGCACGGACAGCGAGGGGTACCCGGCGACGGCAGCCGGGGTGGAGGACGGGATCACGTCGTTGTCGCCCCGCGCACAGTCTGTCGTCCAGGCGGGCGGGTTCGTCGGGGAGGCGATGGCGTCCAGGTCATGGGCGGCCATGGTCTCGTCGATGGACCGCCGGGACAGGTTTTTCAACTCGGCGCGCATGGCCCGGTAGCGCGGGTCCGTGGTCGACGGCGCGGCCAATGCCTGCTCGAACAGTTCCTGGCCGGCGAAGCAGGCCCGTTCGGCCGGGTGGGTGCGGTTGAACTCGATCAGCTCGGCGAGGTCGCGAGGCCCGTTGCGGGAGGACAGGTAGACGTCGATGTCCCGGTGGAACTCGCTCAGCAGGGCCGGGAACTCGAGTTCGGCGAGCCTGTCCTGGTACGGCGGTGTCACCTCGACGATCTGGGCCCCGGCGGCACGCAGCCGTGCCGCGGTCCGGGCCATCAGGGCGTCCACGTCGACGCCGAGCGAGGGCAGCCGCCACAGGCCGATCCGCTTGCCGCGCAGGCTGCCGGGGCGCGTGACCGCCTCAGCGAGGCCGAAGGCATCGTCGGCGCCCGCGGCGTCGTGACCGCTGAGCACCGAGAGGGTGATCGCGGTGTCGATGACGTTGCGTGCCATGGGGCCGGCCGTGTCCTGCTCGGCGGAGATCGGCACCACGCCGGACTGGCTGACCAGTCCGAGGCTGGGCTTGTGGCCGACGACCCCGTTCATCCCAGCCGGACACACGATGGAGCCGTCCGTCTCGGTGCCGATCGCCACCTGCGCCAACGACGCGGCGAGCGCGGCGGCCGAACCGGAGGAAGATCCGCACGGATTCCGATCCAGGACGTACGGGTTGCTTGTCTGCCCGCCCACCGCCGACCAGCCCGACGTCGGCTTCTCCGCGCGGAAGTTTGCCCATTCGGACATGTTGGTCTTGCCGAGGATCACCGCGCCTGCCGCGCGCAGCCTTCCGACCAGCTCCGCGTCCGTGTCAGGCGGGCTTCCGGCCAGCGCCAGCGACCCGGCCGTCGTCGGCATGTCGTGGGTGTTCACATTGTCCTTCAGCAGGACGGGGATGCCATCGAGCGGGCTGCGGACCTTTCCGAGGTGATGCCTGACATCGCTGGCAGCCGCCTGGCGTAGGGCTGTCGGGTTGGTGCGCAGCACCGCGTGGATCTTCGGGTCGATGGCCTTGATCCGCCGGAGGTACGACAGCGTCAGCTCCGACGAGGTCAGGGACCCGCGCTTCATGTGCGCCTGTAACTCGGGGATCGTCACCGTCTCCAGGTCCACTCCGCGCAGGAGCGTCGACTCAGTGGGGGACGAGGAACCGCCGGCACCGGAGTCGGCGGCCACCGCACGCTGCTCCGGCACACCCGCTGCCAGCAGGGGTGCCACGGCCAGAGCCGCGGTCAGTACCGCAAAGCTTCTCTTCTTCATGGGGGACAGCCCACTGCAGGAGGACCGCTGGGTGCAAGGGGCGTGCCCGGCCGACCGGCCGGACAGGCACGACTGGTGCTCGTCGGTGAGCCGGGCGCGGTGACCGGCCGTTCGACCGTCACCGCGCCCGCGTGTCACTTCCCGTTGATTGACCCTGTCAGGCCGCCGGGGCCGGGAACGGGTCGAGGTCCGGCTTGAGTACCTGGCCGGGCTTCGGAACGGCCTGGTCCACCAGGTAGGAGGTCACCAGCCCGTTGAGGGCCTTGCTCCGGCCGACCGCGCAGTGCTCGATCATGTCGACCGTGACCAGCACGGAGTTGCCGAGCTCCCGCTGCATGTTCTTGGCGAACGTGTACTGGGTGGCCGGGTCGAAGGTGTTACCGATGACCATGACCGGGTTGGCGGTCCGCTTGTTCCACGGGCCGGAGTACTTCTCGGCAGTACGTGCCGGCGACGGCCAGGTCGCGCACGCGGGCGCGTCGAAGGCCTGGTACCGGCCGAAGGTGGGGGCTTCGATCTCCCAGGCGCGGGCCAGGTTCGCGAACACCTTGGGGTTCGTCGGGTATGGCTTGTCCTGGCAGTTGACGCCGGAGTAGGAGTCGTCCGAGGTGTACGGGGAGTCGGCGGGCGCCTCCCGAAGTGCTGCCGGGGCGACCTTGGTCAGCCGGTCAGCCTCGTCCGTGGGCACCGTCCCGGCCACGGCGCCGAAGCCCGGCCGCGGGTTGATCACCTGGTCCAGGGCCTGCAACGAGCGGGCCAGCGGCGCCAGCTGAGCCTGCGCGTACAGGGCGCTGGCGACCTGGCTGGTGAAGCTGCTCAGAGTGACCTGCGAACCGCTCGGCAGGGTCACCGGGCTGGTGCGGAGGTGGTCGCGGATCGCGTCGAATCTGGCGCGGGTGTCGCCCTCGGCGAACGCGCAGCGCGGCGCACCGGCGGCCTTGCAGCGCTTGAGGAACTCGTCCAGAGAGAGCTCGAAGCCGCCCGCGGCGCGTTGCCGGTCGTACTCCAGGCCGTTGTGCAGGCGCAGGTTCGGGTCGACGTTGCCGTCGATGACGAGGGCGCGCACCTTGTCCGGGTACATGTTGGCGTAGGTGGCGCCGATCAACGTGCCGTAGGAGAAACCGGCGAAGTTCAGCTGTGCGTCACCGACGGCCTGACGCATCCGGTCGAGGTCGCGCACCACGTTGATGGTGGACATGTGTTTGATGAGCGGACCCGCGTTACGGGCGCACGCGTCGGTGTAGTCCTTGGTGGCTGTGAGCGTGCTGTCCACCTCCGCCGGTGTGACGGGCACGCCGGTCATCCGGTCGAAGACCGCGTCGGCGTCCTCCTGGGTCTTGAAGCACTGCAGCGGGTTGCTGCGGGCCACGCCTCGGGGGTCGAAGCCGATCAGGTCGAAGTGCTCCATGACGCGGGGCTCGAACCGGGTCGTGGTGGCCCACAGGTAACCACTGCCGCCAGGGCCGCCGGGGTTGAGGAACAGCGACCCGATGCGCTTGGCCGGGTCGCCGGCCCGCCGCCGCATCATGGCGATGCCGATCTTCTCCCCGGACGGGTTCGCGTAGTCCAGGGGTACTGGGTAGACAGCGCAGTCATAGATCTTCGGGTCGGGCTTGGACGGGTCCGGGTTGCAGGGCTTCCAGGCCACCGGGTCGACCTGCTGATCGGCTGTGGCCGAGGCGGTTGCGGGGGTCGTTGTTCCGGCGGGTTCCGCCGGCGCAGCCGACGCCGTGACGGTGACGCCGGAAACGAGGGCGAGGGCGCTGGCGAGCGCTGCCGTCAGAGTCGATATGCGGGACAAAGAGCCTCCTTCGGTTGTCAAACCCGGTCAGAATGACAGCAGTTGCAGGCGTGGTAAAGATCGTGCGCAAGATGTCGGTGGGTTGAAACGCAAGCGGGATGACGCCTGGTTCGGCTCCACCCACTTGCTACGAGGGCGGTCGTGGTGTCGGAGATGGGACGTACGTCATCCGAGCCCCAGGGTGGCCCGGACGGGCAGCGTGAGGCGTCGGAGGAGGTGGCCGCGGCTCTTGCCGTGGTGGGGAACTGGATGTTCTCCACCACGGCGCGGCGCCGGATCATGGCGGCCTCCGCGCTCGAACTGCCCTTGGGTGACTACACGTTGCTCGCTCAGATCTCCCAGCACGCACCGGTGCGTCTGTCGGTCCTGGCGGAGTTGATGGCGGTCGACAAGTCCACGCTCACGCCGCCCGCCAAGCGACTGGAAACCCGAGGCTTCATCGTCCGTGAGCCCGACCCGGCGGACGCCTGTGCCCAGTTGGTCAGCGTCAGCCGGGCGGGAAAGCTCGCCGTCCGCAGGCTCTGGAAGGCACGCGCCGACACGGTGGCCGAGCTCATGGAGGACTGGGACACCGCTGAGATCGAGCGTCTGGCCGAGCGTCTGGCCGCGTTCGCTGAGGCGATCAAGAAGAAGGGTTGAAGAACCGTGCACCGCCACACATAGGAGCTCAACGAGCCGCTGATGGCATTAACTTGCCCCACATTGCGCCGAAACCGCTCCTGACAGGTGGCCTTCTTTTCGCTGGACCGGACAAGGGACAGGCCGAGACCTTGATGCTCGCGCCGCACCGGCTCCGGTCCAGCCTCGGTCACACAGAGCCACGCCCAACGCGTGACGCGCCTGGTGTGCTTCGCGGGAGCCCGCTGCCACTGCTGAAACCGGTCTCCGGCGTCCTCAGCACTGCGCCTGCTTGCGCCACGAGCACTCCAGGTCCCCGTTGCCCTCCGTGCTCCGGTCGGCCTTCGGCCGCACTGTCACCGCCCGGTTCTCGTCGGACGAGGCGAGGGCGACCACGATGGCGTCCTCGATGCTCTTGACCGAGGCGACGAGATAGTTGTTGAGGACAACGCTGTAGACGAGTTCGCGCCCGCCCGCGTCGGTGACGTATCCCGACAGGGCCGACGCGCCCGTCAACGACCCGGTCTTGCCACGCGCGTTGAGCGCGGCCGGTGTGCCGCACAGACGTGAGCGCAACGTACCGCCGACGAAGCGGTCCGGGGCACAGGCCACCGGGAGGGCCCGGTACCAGTCGGCGTACCAGGGCTCGGTGCGCACCGACAGGAGCAGCTTGGCGAGCTGGTCCGCTGGGACGCTGTCCATCCGGGACAGCCCGGAACCGTCGACCTGGCGCAGCTTGCCGGGGTCCACGCCGACGCGCTTCAGGTAGCCGCGGATGGCGGCGAGGCCGGCATCCCAGGTGCCGCGCCCGGAGGCCTCGTATCCGATCGCCTTGGTCAGCGCCTCGGCGTGCATGTTGTTGGACAGCTTCAGGAACGGGATCAGCAGCTCCTTGAGGGGCATGGACCCGTGCGTGGCGAGCCGGTGCGCGCCCTTCGGGGTCGCCTCGCCGAGCCGGGTCGTCCCGGTGACGCGCACGCCGTGCGCGACCAGCGCGTCGCGGAAGACGTCCGCGGCGTAGCCGGTGGGCTCCCAGACGCTGACCCACTCCTTGGCACCGGCGCCGCCGACAGGCAGGGTGCCGCTGACAGTGACGGTGTTGGTGCCGTGCTGCCGCTCGACGGTGAGGTCGCTCGGGCCACCCCGGTCGACGGTGGTCGCGCGCACGTCGAGGTCGACGTAGTGATTGGCCGGGGTGACGGTGATGCGCGGCCGGTCGCCGGGCTTGTCCCCCGGCTCCGCCTGCACGATGACCGTGCCGGTGTCGTAGTCGGTGTCGGGGGCGACGCTCAGCGCGGAGGTCTGCGCCGAGTAGTACGAGGATTCATCGTCGGATGCCCAGGAGCGGCCGAGCCGTTGGTCGTCGAAGCGGGTGTCGTCCGCGACCAGGCGCCCGGTGACGCGCCGCACCCCCGAGTCGGCGAGGGCGGCGGCGAGCCGGTCGTAGTCCTCGGCGAGCAGGGTCGGATCGCCGGTGCCGCGCAGATACAGGTCGCCGTCGAGCACGGAGCCGTGCCGTGCACCGGTCGACAGGACGTCGGTGCTGAAGCGGTGGTCGGGGCCGAGCAGTGCCATGGCCGCGGCCGAGGTGAGCAACTTGGTGTTGGAGGCGGGCATGAGCCGCCCGCTCGGCAGATGCTGGTAAAGGACCGCGCCGGTCTTCGCGTCGGCGACGACGACGCTCGCGGTGCCGCCGTCCATGCGGGAGTCGCCGAGGATCGTGTCGATGGCCTCCGGCAGCCCGGTCCGGTCACCGTCCGCCCCCGCGGGCGAACTCCAGCTGAACGTCGCCACGGCCACGGCGGCGATTGCGGGCCAGATCCAGTGGCGCATACGGGTGGTGCGTCTCACGGGTCTACTCATGCCACAGGAGCATCCCGGATCCCGACCGACGGCAAAAGACCCTCTCGCCGATCCGCACCTTCGCTGACCGCGCCGGAGCCGCCCGCGCAGCCAGGCTGAAGGCTGCTCAAGCCCGCTGAGCGGTCAGCGGATGGTTTCCGCGTCAGCCCTGGGTCAGGACTCCTGTCGTTTGGCGGCCGGTTGTCGGAATCGAGGCGTCCCATTCCTGCGACGCCTCCTCAAGGGCGTCGATGCTGGATCCGCAGATGACCGGCCGCAGAGCGTTGAACTTCTCCTCGCTCCACTGGTAGATCGCCAGCGCCAAGAGCCTGTCGATGACCTCTGGGGTGAAGCGTTTACGGACTTCCTTGGCCGGAGAGCCGGCCACCACGGTATAGGGCGGCACATCATGTGTGACCACACTTTGAGCAGCGATGACGGCACCCTCACCGAGTGTCACGCCAGGCATGATCATGGCCCGCATGCCGATCCAGACGCCGTCCTCGACCACCGTGTCACCCCTTCCCTGGTATGCCCTGGCACGAACGTCACGGAAGGGGTAGAGACTGAACCAGTCGGCGCGATGGATGTGGTTGCCGCCCATGAGGAGCACGGCTTCGCCTCCGATGCACACGTAGTCCCCGATGTGCAGTTGGTCAATGGGCCAGGCGGGTTCCCAACGCGTTCGGCTGTATTCGTCTCCGTGGAGGTAGCGCACCACGGACTGCTCGAAGTCGCCGGACCAGGCGTGGCTGTAGTAGCTGTGGGTGCCTCGCACGTGGATGTTGGGGTTGGTCACGACTTCATGAAGGTACTGCGGCCTCGACCAATGACGTTCATTCGACATGTTCGTTTACTCTCGACTAGTAGCGGACGGAGTTTCTCCTCGGTGGGTAGGGCTACCAATGGCCCGTGCGGCTGCTGTCAACGCCCAGGCGCAGGTGAGGAATATCCACATCCCGCACAGACACGCGCGCCTCTCCTTCCTTTTCACTCCAAAGGAGCGGCTGAACGGGCAGTTGGCCGAAGCGTCGTGGGCTACGGTCGCTGACGTTTCCACTGCCACCGGACGCCCCACACAGTTCCCTTGGAGGGGCCGGATGTGTATCGACCGGCCGCACCTTGCGTGGTCCGGATGGAGTCATCAATTTGGCGCTCATTGCCCTCTGCTGCCAGAGTCGGTATGCGGCCTGCAGCGATGAAATCGAGGAGGAGGGGGCTGTCATCCACCTGTATGTCTTCGATATACGCAAGAAGGCCTGGACGCGTTTCACCGGATAGTGCGCGCTACTTTCACCGAATTCGTTTTTTGCTGTGATCCAGGTGAATCCGATATTCAAACCGCCACTCAATGAACTCATGCAGCGTCGAGGGAGAAAAGAGATCATGAGTCCACATCCTTCCCCTCGGGTCGGCCTGGTGACCGGCGGGTCCGGCGGCATCGGCCGCGCGGTCGTCAGGAGGCTGGCCAAGGACGGCATGGCTGTCGCCGTGCACTACGTCAGCAACAAGGACCAGGCCTTCCGCTTGGTCGACGAGATAACCTCGGGCGGCGGCCGGGCGATAGCCGTTGGCGGCGACGTCGCCGACGAGTATGCGATGGCCGGCGCATTTGACGCCGTCGAAGCCACCTTCGGCGGCATCGACGTCACGGTGCACGCCGCCGGCATCATGCGGCCCGGCCAGATTGCGACCCTGGACCTGAGTGACCTCGACCAGATCCATCGCACGAACATCCGCGGCACGTTCGTCGTCGACCAGCAGGCAGCCCGACGGCTCCGTGCCGGCGGGGCGATCGTCAACTTCTCCAGCTCGCTGACCCGCACCCAGTTCCCCGCCTATGGCGCGTACGCGGCGAGCAAGGCGGCCGTCGAGGCCATCACCCTGGTCCTCGCTCGCGAACTGCGTGGCAAGGACATCACCGTCAACGTCGTCGCCCCCGGCCCCGTGGCCACCTCGCTGTTTCTCGATGGCAAGAAGGAGGGGGTCGCTGACAACCTCGCCAAGGCGGTGCCACTCGAACGTCTGGGGCGTCCCGAGGACATCGCCGAGGCGGTTGCCTTCCTCGCGGGACCGGCCCGCTGGGTCAACGGCCAGGTCCTGTTCAGCAACGGCGGTCTTGCCTGAACAGGGTTTGGGCTGATGCATGACGGCCCGTCAGTTCGCCCTTGACGAGACAGGTCCTCCACGACCTGTCCCCCTGGTTCTCCCTGTCCCTGCCGCTCTCTCGTCGGCCCGCTATCACCAGTTGCCGACGCGGTCGGGTGTATCGGCCGAGACCTAGCTCGCCGAGGCGGAGGCCAGACGGTTCTCACGCTTTCGACGCCGATCGTCATCGACCATGTGTGTCAGTGCCATGACTGGCCGTCGAGGAACGGTGGTTGACCACATGTCATACGTGGTGTGGCGCTCCTATGGTTCCGGCAACCCACTACCGCGATTCCGCCACCGCGTGTACGGGGCGCCGTTCTCATTCAGAAGGCGGCTTCCAGCGGTGGCGGGCGGGCGACACACCGTCAGGAGCCGGTCATCATGCGTCCCAGCGTCACGGACACCGTCAGAAGCAGAACCGTCCGCGCACTCACCCTGATCGCCATCGGGGCCCTGGTCACGGGCTGCTCCGCGGCGGGCACCGCCGGCACGGCGTCCTCCGGCTCCGGCAGCAAGGCCTCCGCTCCCGTGAAGGTGGGCCTTGTCTACTCCCGCAGCGGGCTGCTCGCCGCCTACGGCAAACAGTACGAGGAGGGCTTCAAGGCGGGCCTGGCCTACGCCACGCATGGGACGAACAAGGCCGGCGGCCACCCGATCGAGGTCACCGAGCAGGACGACGCCGGCGACCCGGCGAAGGCCGTCGCCGCGACCAAGACCCTCGTCGGCAAGGGTTACAAGATCATCCTGGGCACCACGGACTCCGGTGTGGCACTGCAGATGGCACCGCTGGCCGCACAGAACAGAGTGCTGTACGTCGCCGGCCCCGCCGCCACCGACGCGGTCACCGGCGTCAACGGCTACACCTTCCGCTCCGGACGGCAGTCCTACCAGGACATCCTCGCCGCCGGCACGCTCCTTGGCGACGCCAAGGGCAAGAAGGTCACCGTGCTAGCCCAGAACTCCGCGTTCGGGCAGGCCAACGTGGCCGCGGTGAAAGCCGTGCTGGGCAAGAAGGGCGCGAAGGTCGACTCCGTGCTGGCCCCGCCGAGCGCCACCGATCTCACACCCTTCGCCCGCCAGACCAGGGCCGCCAAGCCGGACCTCGTGTTCGTCGCGTGGGCCGGCGCCACCGCCCCCGCCCTGTGGACCGCCCTGGACCAGCAGGGTGTACTGGACGCCAGCAAGGTCGTCACCGGACTGGCCGGCACCGCCTCGTACCCGACCTTCGGCAAGGCGGGCTCCAAGGTCTCCTTCCTCGCGCACTACTTCCCGGGCGCCGGCGGCGACAACCCGGCGGAGAAGGCGATGCTCGACGGCATCAACCACGATGGCGGCACCCCCGACCTGTTCAGCCCCGACGGCTTCACCGCCGCACAGATGATCGTGCACGCGATCGAAGCCGGCAGCGCGACCGACACCGACGGCATGGTCAAGGCGCTGGAGGGCTGGAGCTTCGACGGGCCCAAGGGCAAGGAGCAGATCCGCGCCGAGGACCACGCCCTGCTGCAGCCGATGTTCACGGCCAGGCTGAAGGGGACCGGCAGCGCCGCCGAGCCCGAGCTGATCAACAGCATCCCGATGGCTGCGGTCGCACCCCCGGTGAAGGCGGCGGGCTGACAACATGACCTCCTCGGACACGACGCGACCGAGCGCCGTGGGGGGCCCAGGCGTCGAGGAGCCCGGCACCTCCCCGACCCCTGTCCTCCGGCTGCGTGACGTCGGCTGGACGGTCGGCGGCGCGACCATCGTCGACTCCGTTTCCTTCGACGTCCACGAAGGCGAGTTCCTGGCCTTCATCGGCCCCAACGGCGCAGGCAAGACATCCCTGTTCAACCTGGTCAGCGGGATCACCCGGGCCTCCCGGGGCACGATCGAACTCGACGGCGCCGACGTCACCGCTGAGGCCGCCCACGCACGGGCCCGGCGCGCGCTCGGGCGCACCTTCCAGACCTCCAGCCTGTGGCCGGGCATGACGGTCGCCGACCACGTGCGGCTGGCTGCCCAGGCTGCCGGGGGCGGCTCGTACCGGGTCTGGCGCCGTGCCGACACCTACCCGGAGCAAGTCGCCCGGGTACTGGCACGCACCGAACTCGCTCACCGCGCCGGGACCTGCGCCGACTCTCTCTCGCACGGAGAGAAACGCAAGCTCGAACTCGCGGTTCTGCTCGTCGGCGAGCCCCGGCTGATGCTGCTGGACGAGCCGATGGCAGGTGTGAGCGCCGAGGAAGTGCCCGCACTGACCGAGCTCATCCGCTCGCTGCACCGCGAAGAAGGCCGCACTGTGCTCATGGTCGAGCACCACATGGACGTGCTCCTGGGCCTGGCCGACCGGCTCGCCGTGATGCACCACGGCACGCTGCTGGCCCTGGACACCCCACAGGCCGTCATGGCCGACGCCACTGTTCAGCAGGCCTACCTGGGGGAGGAGCTGTGACCTCCATGCCCGCACCCCTGCTGAGAGTGAGTGATCTGAAGGTCGTCATCGGCGGCCGGCATATCCTGCACGGCGTCGACCTGGAAGTCGCCGCTTCCGGCACCACCGCCCTGCTCGGCCGCAACGGTGCCGGCAAGACCACCACCGTGCGCGGCATCCTCGGCCTCGTCCCACGCACCGGCAGCGTGCTGCTGGGTGGCGAGGAGACGGTACGCCTGGCCACCCACGCCCTGGTCCGCCGCGGCGTCGGCTATGCCCCCGAGGACCGGGGTGTCTTCGGCGCCCTCACCGTGGCCGAGAACCTCCGGCTGGCCGAACGGCCCGGCGCCGGCGAACCGGCGTACGACCTGGTGTACGAACTGTTCCCGGAGCTCAGACAGCGCGCCCGGCAGGCCGCCGCCACCCTGTCCGGCGGTCAGCAGCAGATGGTCGCCATCGCCCGCACCCTGCTCAACGGCAACCGGCTGATCATCGCCGACGAGCCGACCAAGGGCCTGGCACCCAAGGTCGTCACCGAGGTCGCCCAGGTGCTGGAGCGTGCCGCGGAGGCGGTGCCCATCCTGCTGGTGGAGCAGAACCTCGCCGTGGTGCGCCGCCTCGCCCAGCACTGCGCCGTACTCGCCGACGGCCGCACCGCGCACCAGGGCCCCGCCGCCGAGCTGCTCGCCGACGCCGACGCGGCCCGCCGGCTGCTCGGCGTCGGGCGGGCGCGCCATGGGGGCACCGGCACCCCGTCCACCGACACACCTGCCGGTACATCCCCTGGCACACCCGCCCGCACCGCGGCGCACCCCGCCGCCCCGACCGCGGAGGCAGACGCCTGATGTCCACTGTCGTTCTGCTCACCCTCACCGGGCTCGGCCTGGGCGCGCTGTACTTCCTGGTCGCCTCCGGTCTCTCCCTGATCTTCGGGCTGATGGACGTGCTCAACTTCGCGCACGGCGCCCTGATGTCCATCGGCGCGTACGCCACCTGGTGGGCCGCCTCCGGTCACCTGCCCGCCGCCGGATCCGGCGGCGCCGGCTTCGCCCTCGCGGTTGTCTTCGGCACGGCGGTGGGCACAGCCGCCGCAGTGCTGCTCGAACTCGCCGTCATCCGCCCGCTCTACACGCGCCCGCGCGAGCAGATCCTCGCCACCGTCGGCGTGGGCCTGGCCGTCCCGGCGTTGTTGTCCGCGATGTGGGGCTCCGACGCCCGGCCCTTTCCCGGACCCGAGGCGCTGTCCGGAACCTTCGGGCTGCTGGGCGCCGAGGTGCCGCTCAACCGGCTGGTGCTGATTGCCGCCGCGGTGGTGGTGCTCGCCGCACTCCACCTGTTCCTCGGCCGCACCCGGCACGGTCTGGTCGTCCGTGCGGGCGTCGAGGACCGGGCCATGGTCACCGCGCTCGGCACCGACGTGCGCAAGGCCTTCACCCTGGTCTTCGCCATCGGCGGGGCGGCAGCAGCCCTCGGCGGTGCGATCGGCGGCCTCTACTTCGGCTCGGTCGACCCGGCACAGGGCACCTCGCTGCTCATCTTCGCCTTCGTGGTCGTCGTGATGGGCGGCATGGGCTCGCTCACCGGCGCCGCGCTGGCCTCGGTCGCCGTGGGCCTCGTCCAGCAGTTCGCCAACTACTACACCACCGCCGGGCTCGGCGACCTCGCCGTCGTCGTTCTGCTCGCCGCCCTGCTGCTGGTCCGGCCGCGTGGGCTCACCGGGAGACTCGCATGACCACCGCCACACAGCCGCGCGGCCAGGCCCGCACGGCGGACCACCCCCTCGCCGGGCAACTGCGCCGCGCCGCCCGCTGGTGGCCGGCCCTGCTGCTGGTGGTGCTCTTCACAGCCCCCTACAGCACGCTGCCCCTGCCAGGCCTGCTCGACGGCCCGATCGGCAGCCCCGGCAACCTCCAACTGCTCGCCCTGTGCCTGGTCTTCGGGGCCCTGGCCACCGGCTACGACCTGCTGCTCGGCCGCACCGGCCTGCTGTCCTTCGGCCATGCGCTCTACTTCGCCGCAGGCACTTACGTCACCAACACCATCATGCTGGAGGCGGGCCTGCCGTTCGCCGTCTCCGCGCTGCTCGGCCTGCTCTTCGGCGCCGCGCTGTCCGCCCTGCTGGGCGCGGTCAGCCTGCGCGTGAGCGGCATCGGGTTCTCCATGGTCACCCTCGCCTTCGCGCAGGCCGGGTCGATCCTCGTGCAGCGCGACCCGGGTGGTCTCACCGGCGGCGAGGAAGGCAGGGCCGCCCCCGCCGACAAGCTGCCCGCCTCGCTGGTCGGCATCGAGCACACCGCCAACCTGTACTGGCTCGCCCTGGTCTACCTCGTCGTGGTGGTGTTCGCCGTCCAGTGGGCGGTCCGCTCACCCACCGGCCGGGTCTGGGAGGGCATCAAGGAGAACGAACGCCGCGTGGAGGTGCTGGGGCTGCGGCCGTACGGCTTCAAACTGGCCGCCTTCGTACTGGCCGGTGGCCTGGCCGCGCTCGGAGGCATCGTCTACCTCCTGCTGACCGGCGGCGCTACCCCGCAGACCACCACCTCCGACTTCACCCTGTCCCTTCTGGTGATGGTGGTACTCGGCGGCTCCGGCACCCGCTGGGGCCCCATGCTCGGCGGCGTCCTCTACACCTGGGCCGACCACCGGCTCGGCGACCTGGCCGACTCCGGCGCGGTCGCCGGTCTGCCCGCCGTGGTGCGGGTGCCGCTCTCCCAGCCACTGTTCCTGCTCGGAGCGCTGTTCGTCGCGGTGATATACCTGCTGCCCGGCGGCGTCGTACGGCTGCCTGCGCGGCTGCGCGCCGCTCGCGCCTCCCGCGTCGCCACCGACCACAAGGAGGTCCCCCAGCCATGAGTCACACTCCGTACGAGAACCTGACGGAGCGCCAGAAGACGGCTGTGCCTGCGCCCGAGGAGCTTCTGGTGCCGGTGGCCGGCGGGAAGCTGGCCGCACTGCGCTGGCCGGGCGCCGATCCGGGCGCGCCCGTGGTGCTGGCGTTGCACGGCATCACCGCCAACGGCCTGACCTGGGCCCGGGTCGCCCACCACCTGGCCGGCCGGGTCACGCTGGTGGCGCCCGACCTACGCGGCCGGGCCCGCAGCGGGCATCTTCCCGGCCCCTACGGCATCGCGGTGCACGCCGACGACATGGCCACGGTGGTGGGCGCGTTGGACCTCGGGCGGGTGGTGCTGGCCGGCCACTCCATGGGCGCCTTCACCGCGGCCCTGACCGCGGTGCGCCACCCGGAACTGCTCTCCGGCCTGCTGCTGGTGGACGGTGCAGTGGCCTTCCCCGCCCCGACTCACCTGGACCCCGACGAGCTCCTTACCGCCGTGATCGGCCCAGCCATGCGGCGGCTGTCGATGACGTTCCCGGACCGGCAGGCCTACCGCGCGTTCTGGCAGCAGCACCCGGCCTTCGCCCACACCTGGTCGCCGTGGGTGGACGCCTACATCCAGCGTGACCTGGTGGGGGAGGAGCCCGAGTTGCGATCGTCCTGCCGGATCGAGGCGGTCCGTTCCGACGGTGTCGACCTGCTCGGCGAGGAGGTGTCGGACGCCGTCCGCGACCTGCCCCGTCCGGCCGTGCTGCTGTGGGCGGAACGCGGTCTGATGAACGAGCCGCAGGGCCTGTACGACGAGCAGCGGCTCGCCTCCGCCGGCCTCGACCCCGAACTGGTCCGTACGCGGCTCGTACCCGGTACCAACCACTACTCGATCGTCGTCGGCGACGATGGCGCCCGCGAAGTGGCACGGCACCTGCTGGCCGCGGCAGGCGTGGCGGAGACCGAAGGCTGAGGGCTCCGCCTGCTGCCGCGGCCGGCGCGGCGATCGACGGGACCCATGGGGGGATGTGGAACTGGACGAAGACGGGGAAGGTGTTGCGGAACTGGTTACACCGTTCATTTGACAGACGGTTCCGGTGTGCCAAGCACGGCCCGAGGAATCTGAGCTTCCTGTGTGAATATTCATGATTCTCCTGTGATTCATATCACAGGGAGTGATCGACTGGGTCTGTGCAATGATTCACCGGTGCCGGAAAAGAACCGGCTGTGCCACGACGAAATCGCAATAACTTCTCCCACTCGGCAAGTCGTAACACTGGAGACGGCGCATGCCCACGATGGTGGTTATTGGATATCGGGATGATCTTGACGAGGCGCTACGGCGTCGGGATGTGGATCCCTTCTACATCGTTCCGGCTCCGATCACCTCCCCGCAGAAGGTTGCATTTCGCTGTGTCGCCGACATGGAGAACGTCCAGGAAGTTCTCCGCTCGGTGCTCTCCGCTCAGGCGGGCGATCTGGCAGGCGTGCTCAGTGTCCATGAGATGGGTGTATTCCCGGCGGCTTGTCTGCGTGGGCAATTGAACCTTCCGGGGAACGCGGATTCACGGAAGGTCCTCGCCTTCCGGGACAAGTACCTCCAGAAGAGTCTGCTGCCGCCGGAGGTGCGGCGCGCGCGGTGCCGGTATCTGCCCGTGGGCACGCCCTACGAGGAGCCGGCCGCCGAGCTGGGCACACCTTTCGTCGTCAAGCCGGCCACGGGGGCGGGCGCCCTGCGTACCAGCGTCGTCCGCTCACCCGAGGAGTACGCCCGGGCGCTTGAGCCGTTCTCCGGGCGCTCGGACGTCGAGGTCGTCGCCGAGTCGTTCGTCGACGCGCCCGAGGTCTACCTTGACGGTGTCTGGCAGCACGGCGAGCTCCAGTGGTCGTCCCTGAGCAGCAATCACATCTCCCCGCTCAGTGCGGTGCAGGGTGGCGTCCTGGCCGCGCATGTGCTCGACCGACAACGATGTCCGGACCTCTTCGAACAGGCGGAGGCCATGGCCCGCCAGGTGCTCGCCACCCTGGAGGCGCCTGACTGCGTCTTCCATACGGAGGCGTTCCGTCAGCCTGACGGGCTGACGTTCGGCGAATGCGCCGTCCGGCTGCCGGGAGCCCTGTCGCCCCGGGTCAACCAACTGACCTACGGCGTCGACCTCCTCGACATCGAGATCGCACTCGCCCTCGGGGAGGCGCCCGAGCTGCCGTACGGCCACCGTTCACCGGACCGCTTCCACGGTTATCTGCTCCTGCGTCACCCGCGCGACGGCACGCTGACGCAGGAGGACTTCGAGCGTGTCTTCTCTTTCGACGAGCTGTGCTACCCCTCCGGTCCCGACGTGCTGGTCGGTCCTTACGGCAGCGTCGGTCACGCCGTCGTGTCCGACGTGGACGAGCTGAGGCTCGGGCACACGATCGACGAGATCGCACGTTTCAACGAGACAGGTGGCGTCCGAGGCGGTTTGTCGCTCACATGACGGCGGCTCGGCCGGATCCGAGCCCAGGCGCGGCGCACCGTACGCCCATGCCCTACGGGTCGTCGGCTTCTGCAAGTACATGGCGTCGCAACCCTGACCGCCTCGGCGAATATCTCCCCGCGCGCAGAAACAGCGGTTCGCGAAGCGAGTAATTGCAAAACCCTCATTGCGGTCCATATCGCACGATCCGCGGCCATGTGGCTGTGTAATGACGCATTGGATGCCAAGGGTTGGTCCCGCCACTCATCGCAACGTAACACGACAGTAATTCGTCATTTCGGCAGTGGTGACTCTGGAGACGGCGCATGCCCACGATAGTCGTTGTCGGATACCAGGAAGATCCTGATCAAGCCCTGCGGCGCCGGGGCCTGGAACCCTTTTACATCGTGTCGGCATCCCCGCACTCACAGGACAGGAAGAACTATCGCCGCGTCGCGGGCGTGGAGAACGCGCTGGAAGACTTCCGGGTGGTGCTCTCCGCCGGTCTCAGCGAGCCGGCCGGTGTCACCAGCGTTCATGACTTCGGAGTCTTCACGGCGGACTATTTGCGTCGGCAGTTGAGCCTTCCCGGAAACTCCGATTCCCAGGGAGTCCTCTTCTTCCGGGACAAGTGCCTGCAGAAGAGCCGGCTCCCGCCCCGGCGAGGGCAGGCCCACATCCCAGCGCCGCAGCGACTCCCACCGGCACATTGTCCGCACACGGACCGCCACCCGCCGACCTGAACCGGTCGCGACCGTGTGCCGCGCACCACCCGCGGCGGCCACCGCCCCGCGCGGACTCACCAGGCCTCACCGCTCGCGGACACCACCCACCCCGCCGACCTGAACCGGTCGCGACCGTGTGCCGCGCACCACCCGCGGCGGCCACCGCCCCGCGCGAACTCACCAGGCCTCACCGCTCGCGGACACCACCCACCCCTCCGCCAGTACGTGCGCGCTGATCCACCCAGTTCAGTCCCACCTAGATCGGGGGTCTTCACTGTCATGTCGGACATACGTCACGCCACAAGCGTCACGACGCTGCCGCATCTGCTCGAACGCGCCGCACAGGACACCACGCGCGGCGTCACCTTCGTCGACGGTCCCTTCGTCTCCTACGCCGAGTTGCGCGAAGGCGCCCTGAGGATCGCCCAGGGCCTGCGCAACTGGGGCACCGCACCGGGGGACCGCGTCCTGGTCGCGGCCGGCGATCCCGAGAGCTTCTTCCGCGCCTTCTGGGGCTGCCTGCACGCGGGCGCCGTGCCCTGCCCGATCGCCCCGCCCGCCGATCCCTCCCGCCTGCGCCCGCAGTTGGAGCACCTGCGCGGCCTCCTCGGCGACCCGCTGGTCGTCGTACCGAAGGCACACGACGATCTGCCCGACGTCGGGCTGACCACGGTGACCGTGGAGGAGCTGGACGCCGCCCCGGCCGAGCTCGAGCACACCCACGCGGCCGCCCCGGACGACCTCGCCCTGCTGATGCTCACCTCCGGGTCGACCGGGTCGAGCAAGGCGGTCCGGCTCACCCACGCCAACCTTCTCGCGGCACAGGCCGGGAAGTCCGGGGCACTGGACCTGGGGCCCGGCGACACCATGATGAACTGGATCTCCGCCGACCACATCGCGGCCATCGAGGCACACCTGCTGCCGATGCGCAACGGCGCGAACCAGGTCATCGCCACCCCGGCCACCGTGCTGGCCGAACCGCTCGAACTGCTCAAGCTACTGACGGCCCATCAGGTACGGGTGACGTTCACCCCCAACTTCCTCTTCGGCCAGATCAACCAGGCCCTCGCGCGGACGGCCGGGACCGTGTCCGGCATCGATCTCTCGCGGATCCGGTACATCATCTCCGGCGGTGAGGCGACCGTGACCGCCACCGTGCGATCGTTCCTGGACGCCCTGGCCCCCTACGGACTGCGCTCCGACGTGGTGGTGCCCGCGTTCGGGATGACCGAGACCTGCGCGGGCAGTGTGTTCAACCGCGAGTTCACCGACCGCGACCTCGGCGAGGAGTTCCCGCCGCTGGGCCACCCGGTCGAGGGGCTGCGCATCAGGATCGCCGACGGCACCGGCGCCGTGCTCTCCTCGAGCGACCGTCCCGCCTCGGCGGTGTCCGGTGAGGTGCAGCTACGCGGAACCATGGTGACCGGCGGGTACTTCGGCAACCCGGATGCCACCGCCGAGGCATTCACCGACGACGGCTGGTTCCGCACCGGCGACCTGGGTCGGCTCGACGCCGACGGGCGGCTGACCCTCATCGGCCGCACCAAGGACTCCATCATCGTCAACGGGGTCAACTACTACAGCCACGACCTGGAAGCGGTCCTCGACGAACTCGACGGCGTCCGGCGCGGACAGGTCACCGCCTTCCCGATCCGACCCGAGGGCGCCGACTCCGAACAGCTCGCCGTCGCCTTCGTGCCGGCCGGCGACCCAGCCGACGAGACGACCCTCTACCGCACGCTCGTCGCGGTACGCAGCTCCACGGTGATGCACTGGGGATTCCGTCCCCAGCTCATCCTGCCCATCGCCGAGACGCAGATCCCGCGCGGCAACCTCGGCAAGGTCCAGCGGTCCCGGCTGCGCACGGCCGTCGAGTCCGGCGCGCTGGACGCGGCGGCCCGGCGCGCCCAGGAGGTGACCAGCCGTTTCCTCGGCGGCCACGTGGAGCCGGCGGACGAGGCGGAGACAACCCTGGCCCGGGTGTTCGCCGAGGTGCTGAACGTCGAGCGGGTCCCGGTCACCGCGAGCTTCTTCGACCTGGGCGGCACCTCGCTCGACGTCCTACGACTCAAACTCCGCGTCCAGACCGCCTTCGGCCTCGACGACCTCCCCATGGCGACGCTCCTGCAGGCCCCGAGCGTGCGGGCGCTGGCGGTCCGCCTGGCCTCGGCGGGCGAGGGCGGCGACGCCGCCTACGACCCGCTCGTGCCGCTCCAGGTCACCGGTGAGGGGACCCCGCTGTTCTGCGTCCACCCGGGCCTCGGCGAGGTACTGGTCTTCGTCAACCTCGCCAAGTACTTCACCGGGGAGCGGCCGTTCTACGCGCTGCGGGCCCGGGGCTTCGGGCAGGGGGAGTCGCACTTCGCCTCCTTCGACGAGATGGTCGGCGCGTATGTCGCGGCGATCCGCCGGACCCGCCCGAGCGGCCCGTACGCCGTGGCGGGCTACTCCTACGGCGGAGCCGTGGCGTTCGAGATCGCCAAGCGTCTGGAGGCCGACGGCGAAAGGGTCGACTTCGTCGGCATCTTCAACCTTCCCCCGCACATCTCCGGCCGGATGAACGAGATCACCTTCACCGACGGCGCCATCAACCTGGCACTGTTCCTCGAACTCATCAACCCCGCCGACATCCCCGAACTGACCACTTCCCTGCGTTCGTTGCCCGAGGCGGACCAGCTCGCCCACCTCGTCGAACACGCCCCGCCCAGGCGGCTGACCGAACTCGACCTGAACGTCGAACGGTTCGGCGCCTGGGTGCACCTGGCGCAGAGCATGGTGCACCTGGGACGCGACTACGAGCCGTCCGGCACGGTCGAACGGGTCCGGGTCTTCTACTGCACCCCGCTCAAGGGAACCAAGCAGGAGTGGCTGGATGGTCAGCTGCGCGACTGGGACGAGTTCACCCGCGAGACGAACAGCTACATCGAGGTGGACGGGGAGCACTACACGCTGATGAGCCCCCAGCACGTCCAGAGTTTCCAGGCGACCCTGCGCGGAGAACTGACCCGCGCGCTGGACCGATGACCTGCCGGGCCACCTCCGAAACGATCGGGAGCGACTGACCATGCAAGGCAAGAAGATTCTCGTCACCGGCGCCACCGGACAGGTCGCGCGACCCGTGGCCGAGTCGCTCGCCGCCGACAACGAGGTGTGGTGCCTCGGCCGGTTCGGCGATGCCGAGGCCCGCAAGGCGCTGGAGACCGCCGGCGCCCGTACCGTCGTCTGGGACATGGCCACCGACGAACTCGACGGGCTGCCGGAGGACTTCACCCATGTGCTGCACTCGGCGGTCCACCGGGGCGACGGACGCGACTTCGAGGACACCGCCCGCGTCAACGCGGTGAGTACCGCGCGCCTGATGACGCACTGTGCCGACGCCGAGGCCTTCCTCTACGTGTCCTCCGGAGTCGTCTACAACCGGGCCGACGCGACCCACCGCTACCGGGAGAGTGACCCGCTCGGCGGCGCGGCCCCCTGGCTGCCCACGTACCCCGTCGCCAAGATCACGGCCGAGGGTGTGGCTCGCGGCCTCGCCGAGACTCTGCGACTGCCGACGGTCATCGCCCGGCTGAACATCGCCTACGGCCCGTTCGGGCACGGCGGCGTGCCGATGATCCTCTTCGAGCAGCTCCGTAGCGGCCGGGCCTGCGCGGTGCCGCGCGAGGGCCAGAACTACTGCAACCTGCTCCACACCGATGACGTCGTCCGTCAGGTGCCGCTGCTGTGGGCGGCCGCCCGCACGCCCGCTCAGGTGGTGAACTGGGGTGGAGACGAAGAGGTCGGCATGACCGACCTCATCGAGTACATGTCCGCTCTCACCGGCGTCCCGGCCCGGCTCGACCGCGAGTCACCCAGCCGCGAGACGGCGATCTTCGACCACCGCGTCCGCCGCGACCTCATCGGCGACTGCACCGTCGACTGGCGGCCGGGCATCGCTCGCACACTGGCCGAAATGTTCGAGGAATACCGCGACCGCATCGAGGCACACCTCGCCGCCGACGAGGGCGAGATGTCCGGTGACGTTGAGGGAGTGGAGGGCGGCGATGCGTAGGGAATCGGATGTCATCGAGCTGCGGCGCGTACTGTGCGCCGCGCTGGAGTCCGGCCGACCGGTCGACGCGCCGGGCCGAATCGGTCTGGACCACGAGCGGTTCACGTGGGCCGGCGCGTCCGACCCGCAGCGCCCCACCTTGATCGGGGGAGTCCCCCAGGGCCCGAGCAGCCCCGCTCCCAGCTTGCTTGCGGTGGATGAACTCCTCGGGCAGGCAAAGGAGTTGGGGCTGGAACAGATTGTCGTCCCATACGTGCGCCGCACCGACGACACCGGGCCGCTGCGCGCGGCCGGGTTCGTCGCCGCCGCCGCGGGAAGCGAGGGGCTCGTACGGCTGCCCGGCGAGGTGGCCGACGTGCTGCGCGGCCGGGTCGGCGAGCAGCGGCTCGGCGAACTGCGCGCGCACCACGACGAGTACCAGGAGCTGAGCTGGGAGCTGATCCGGCTTGGCGACCTGCCTCGGCAGCCCGCGGTGCGCGAGGCGTTCGCCGCCCTTCATCAACAAGAGGGCGGGCGCGGCGCGCTCTGGAGCACCGAGGCGCTCGACGCCCTGGCCCAGGGGACCCTGGCGGACCGCACCGACCTGTTCGTACGCCGGCGTGGCCTCGACGTCGTACAGGCCGGGCTCCTGGTCCGCTCGCACAACGGGCGCGGGATCTACGTCCTCACCCAGGCCCTGGCCCCGGACGCTCCGGCCGCGCGGCAGGCCCTGTACGAGGCGTCCCTGTACGAGCTGTATCTGCACGCCAGGCGCACCGGCCTGGAGTGGGTCCACCTGGGGCCCGGCGACGCCGAGCGGGCGCGGGCCCTGGGCGCCGACCAGTTCGTCCCCCTCGACCACTGGCTGCTCGCCCCCGGCGTGGACGCCGAGCCTGAAAAGCCCACGGAAGTCGAGGTGTCGGCCTTCGCCACCGAACCGGTCGCCTCGGTACCGGTCCCGGGCCCGGCACGCTTCCGCGGCCGGCCCAAGTTCGACCTGCTCGACCTCTCCGGCAACACCAACCCTTTCCTCGGGGCGGACGGACGGTACCCCGAACTCAACACGGCCGAGTTGGCCCGTACGTATCTGACGACCGTCGGACGGCTGCCCGGACACGAGGGCCTCGGTGAACTCGGCGCCGAGTACGCCCTGTTCACCAGCGGGGCTGTCGACGCCGTCATGTTGCTCCTTGCCGCGCTGGCCTCCCCGGGCGAGGCGGTCTGCGTCACCCCTCCGACCTTCGAGCTGTACGCGCACTTCGCCCGCGTGCTGCGGCTGCCCGTCATCGAGGCGCCGCTGCTCGGCGACGACCTGGCGCGGCTGGACGTCGAACGGATCCTGGCGGCCGACCCGCGCGTGACGTTCCTGTGCGACCCCAACAATCCGGTCGGCACCAGGCTCGACCCGGAGCAGGTGCTCGAACTGGTCACCCGCAGCCAGGGCCTGGTCGTGATCGACGAGGCGTATGTGGAGTTCAGCGCGGGGCCCTCGTACGCCCCGCTCATCGCCCGGCACGACAACCTCATCGTGCTCAGGACCCTCTCCAAGGCGTGGGGGCTGGCCGGAGCCCGCTGCGGTGTCGCTCTGGCACAGCCGGGGCTCGTCGACGCCCTGCGCCGGATTCAGGTGCCCTTCGGGTTCACCAACGCCTCGCAGTGGGCGGTACGTGACCGGCTCACCGACTCCGCGCGGGTACTGGACAGCGTCCGGCGCATCCTGTCGGAGCGGGACCGGATGGCCCGTGCGCTCGCCCAGCACCCGGCCGTGGAGCGGGTGTTCCCCTCCGAGGCCAACTTCCTGCTGGTTCGCACGCACGAGCACGAACGCGTCATGGAGCAGCTACGCGGCGCCGGCATCATGGTTGCCGACATGGCCCGGCTGGTCCCCGACACCTGCCGTGTCTCCATCGCCGACGAGTGGGCCGGCGACATTCTGCTCGACGCCTTGTCCCGTGTGTGTGAATCGCCGGCCGACCGTCGCGCCACCAGCGCCCCGACACCGAAAGGACCGGCCCGTGGGTAACCGCCCTCAGACCGACCACCACCCGGTGGCCGACCGCCCGCTGACCAGCGAGATCGTCGCCGAGAACTACGACCGCTGGAGTCCGCCGCTGCACGCGGACTTCGCCGCCAACGAGCACAACGGCCGCGTCGGCGGCACCCTGCTGGTCGACACCGAAAGCCTGCGCGTCTGGGAGACGCGTCTCGAGCCGGGCGAGCGCCTTCCCGTCCACCGCCATGTCCTCGACTACCACTGGATAGCCCTCACCGACGGTCGCGCCCGCCAGCACATGAGCGACGGCACCAGTCGGGAGATCTCCTACGCGCGCGGGCAGACGAAGTACTTCACCGTCGCCGACGGCGGACATCACCTGCATGACCTGAAGAACATCGGCGACGAGGTGCTGTCCTTCCTTACCGTCGAGTCCAAGGACGGCCCGAACGAGCCGATCGACCTTCCTCAGGACTCGTGACGGTGGCCGTGGGGCCGGGCCGCAACCATCTTCGTCAGGGAGGCTGAACCACCGTGATCGTGCTCGGATACAACGGATTCACCAGGGGCGCCGATATCTTCGGGCGCCTGTTCGGGGCGACCGGCGTCGCTCGCAACCTGCTCGTGGGCCACGACGCGTCGGCGGCCCTCGTGGTCGACGGCGAACTGGTCGCCGCCGTCGAGGAGGAACGGCTCAGCCGCGTCAAGAAGACCTCCGACTTCCCCGCCCACGCGATCCAGTGGTGCCTGGACTTCGCCGGCGTTCCCCTCGACCAGGTGGACTTGGTCGCCTTCCCGTGGCGCTTCTCGCCCGAGGTCGCCGACGAGATGATCGCCCAGATCGCCTCGGGCGGTCAGTCGCCCGCCGAGAAGTTCGACGTCCTGCGGCGCACCGGCGAGTTCTACACCGACATGGTCAGCCGTGAGGCGATCCACGACGACTTCGTCCAGCGCACCGGCCATGAACTCGACCCCAACAAGCTGGTCCTGGTGCCCCATCACCTGGCCCATCTGACGTGCGGCGCCTATCTGGCCGGGGGCGGGGACGCGGCGTTCCTGGTGAGCGACGGACGGGCCGAGACCCTGTCCTCGGTGATGGGCGAAGTGCGCGACGGCGTGGTGCGCGTCTTCGACGACAGCACCATCCCGATGACCAGTTCGCTCGGCGTGGCCTACGGACGGATCACCCGCTACCTCGGCTTCGTGCCCAACAACGACGAGTACAAGGTGATGGGCCTGGCCGCCTACGGTCCGGCGCCGCGTCGCAACCCCCTGCTGGAGCGCTGCGTACGGCTCCACGAGAACGGCACGTACACCCTTTCCATCCCCGCGGACGTGACGGCGTACTACGCGCTGTTCGACGACCTGTTCGACGGAGACAGCGAGAAGCGCGAGGAGTTCGACTTCCGGGTGAAGGTCGCCGCCATGGCCCAGCACATGGTGGAGGCCATCACCGCGCACCAGGTGCGGGCGCTGACGGCCGCCTCCGGTCTGGACACACTCCTCTTCGAGGGCGGTCTCGCATTGAACTGCGTGGCCAACACCAAGATGCTGGAACGCTCGTCGTTCACCGACATGGAGGTCAGCTTCGGCGCGAGCGACCCGGGAGTCGCCATCGGCGCGGCCGTGTACACGGCCGGACTTAGAAACCGTCCCGCCGACGCCGCCACCACGCCCTACCTCGGGCCCTCCTACGACGAGCCGCACATCCTCGAGGCACTGGAGGAGTACGCCGACCGTGTCGAGTGGCAGGAGGAGGCCGACATCGAGGCGGTCACCGAGCACACGGCGCGGCTTCTGTCCGAGAAGAACGTTGTGGCCTGGTTCCAGGGGCGCACCGAGTACGGGCCCCGCGCTCTGGGTAACCGCAGCATCCTTGCCAACCCGGCCTTCCCCGAGATCAAGGACATCATCAACATCCGGGTCAAGCACCGCGAGCCCTTCCGCCCCTTCGCCCCGGTCGTCCTCGAGTCCGAAGCGCCCCGGGTGTTCGACCTGGGTAAGAAGACGTCATCGCCGTACATGACGTTCGTCTTCCCGGTCCGTGAGGAGTACCGCGAGCGGATACCGGGAGCCTGCCACGTCGACGGCACCGCGCGCGTGCAGACCGTCGACGACCGCCAGAACCCGCTCCTGGCCCGCCTTCTGCGCGCTTTCACGGACCGGACCGGCGTGCCCTGCCTCCTCAACACGTCTTTCAACGTGGCCGGTGAGCCCATCGTCTGCTCGCCGCGCGACGCTCTGGAGTGCCTCCTCGCCACGGAGATCGACCACCTGGTCATCGACCGCTTCGTGATCACCAAGAAGTCCGGCTGACCCCAGCGCCCCCGTTCGGCGGCGAGCCGGGCGGATGCGAGGCCTACGGCGGCCGGCACACCCACCGCCCGGCCCCGCCCGCGCTCGCCGCAGACACGGAACCACCACCCGCCACGTCCTGCGACTGTCCCTCCGGGTCGCCCAGAGCAACTCCCGCACCAGATCAAGCGGACCGACGAGTTGATGACCTGGTGCAAGGAGTTGATGACCGGCTGCAAGGACCCGGAATCAAGGCCGGACACCTGTACGGCCAGCAGGAGTGGCGCCGGTAACCGATCGACATCCCGCCATCGGTCCTTCAGGAGGTACTCCTATGTCGGTGCACGACATAGCGCACGTCGAGCTCTACACCAAAGACGCACCTTCCGCCGTCGACCACTTCGTCACCGGGATGGGCTTCCGCCGCATCGCGGACGTCGCGCAGCCCGACCGGAGTTCCGTCCTGCTTCGGCAGGGCGGGACACAGGTGATCGTCACCTCGGGAAGGGGAACCTGGAAGTTCCTCGACCAGCACGGCGACGGAATCGCCGACATCGCGCTGACCTGTGACGACGTGGCGGAGACCCGCTCCGCGGCGCTGGCGGCCGGTGCCAAGCCGCTCGACGCCGAGTACGACCACCCGGTCGTGTCCGGCTTCGGCGACGTCACCCACACCCTGCTACCGCTCCGCGCCGACGCCGCGGAGCCCGCCCTGCCCCTGGGCCGCCGCTGGGTGGCCGCGCCCCAGCCACCAGCCGGACCCAGGGGCCGGATCCGGTTACTCGACCATGTCGCCGTCTGCGTCGAGGGCGCCCGGCTGACCGAGTACGCCGACTACTACCGGGACGCCTTCGGTATGGACCGCTACTCCTGCGAGTACGTCGCCGTCGGTGAGCAGGCGATGGACTCGATCGTCGTCCGCAGCGCCTCCGGAGGCGTCACCTTCACCCTTGTCGCCCCCGACCCGACGAAGAGCCCCGGGCAGCTCGACGCGTTCCTCGATCGCAACAGCGGTCCCGGCGTCCAGCACCTGGCCTTCCTGGTCGACGAGATCATCCCCGCGGTACGCGAATTCCGGGACCGCGGCGTTGAGTTCCTCGCCACCCCCGGCACGTACTACGACATGCTCGCCGAGCGGTTCACCGAAATGCGCGAGCAGATCGCCGAGCTGCGCGCCGGCCAGATCCTCGCCGACCGCGACGAGTGGGGCTACCTGCTGCAGCTCTTCAGCCGCTCGCCCTACGAGCGCAACACCCTCTTCTACGAGCTCATCCAGCGCCAGGGTTCCCGGGGGTTCGGCAGCGCCAACATCCGCGCCCTGTACGAGGCCGTGGAACGCGACCGCCTGGCCGCCGGATGACCGGCGTGGACGACCCGCGCGCCCCGCGGGGCCTGCACACCCTGGCCGACTACGCGGCCCGGGCCCATGGTGCACTGCCTCCCGCCACCTGGGACTTCCTGGAAGGCGGCGCGGGGGAGGAGCGGACACTGGCGGCCAACACCGACGCCTTCGACCGTGCGCGGCTCCTTCCGCGCGTGCTGTCGGGCGTGGGCCGGCCCGACACCGCGACCCGGATCCTGGGGCGGACCTGGGCTGCGCCGCTCGCCGTCGCCCCGCTCGCATACCACACCCTGGCCCACCCGTCAGGAGAAGTCGCCACCGCACGGGCCGCCGGCCGCGCCGGACTGCCGTTCGTGGTGAGCACCTTCGCCGGACGCACCTTCGAGGACATAGCCGAGGCGGCGGACGCCCCGCTCTGGCTCCAGGTGTACTGCTTCCGCGACCGGGCCCTGACGCGTGACCTCGTCGAGCGTGCCGAGCGGTCCGGATTCGAGGCGCTGGTCCTCACGGCGGACGCGCCCCGGCTCGGCCGGCGGCTGCGCGACCTGCGCAACGGCTTCCGGTTGCCCGAGGGCGTCACGCCCGCCAACCTCACCGGAGACGGGTTCGACTCGCCGGCGGACCACGCGCGCACCGCCTTCGATGACACCCTTGACTGGTCGGTCATCGCCTGGCTGCGCTCCATCAGCTCCCTCCCGGTGCTCGTCAAGGGAGTGCTCACCGCGGCCGATGCGCGCCGCGCCCTCGAGGCCGGGGCCGACGCCATCGTCGTGTCCAACCACGGCGGCCGCCAACTGGACGGAGCCCCGGCCACCCTGGACGTCCTGCCGGAGATCGCGGCGGCTGTGGCGGGGGGCTGCCCGGTCCTCCTCGACGGCGGTGTCCGCCGGGGCCGTGACGTACTGTCCGCGCTGGCGCTCGGTGCCGACGCGGTGCTCATCGGGCGGCCCGTGCTGCACGGGCTGGCGGTGGGCCAAGAGGACGGCGTCGGGCAGGTGCTGGACATGGTTGTCGAGGAACTGGCTGAGGCGATGACCTTCACCGGCACCGCCACGGTCGGTGAGGCGGGGCCCCACTTGCTGGCCGCCCCGACGGACTCCCACCGGCCCGCGCCCCACCCGACGGGCGCCGCCCACGCCGCCCTTCCGCCGCCCGCACCCGTCCGGAGCGGATCCGACGGCTTCGCCCTGAACAAGGAGGAACTGCACGGCAGTGTCCGTGACCCGGTGTTGGACACCATGACCTTCCTCAACGAGATCACGCACCGCTACCCCGACGCGATCTCCTTCGCACCCGGCCGCCCCTACGACGGATTCTTCGAGGCCGAGCACGTCTTCGAGTACCTGCGCCGCTATCTGGACCATCTGGAGGCGGGCGGGGCGTCACCCGAGCAGATCCGCTCCGCGCTCTTCCAGTACGGCCCCACGAGCGGGCAGATCCGCGAACTGATCGCCGACTCGCTACGCAAGGACGAGGGCATCGACGTGACGCCCGAGTCGGTCGTGGTCACCGTCGGCTGTCAGGAGGCGATGCTCCTGGCGGTGCGGGCACTGGTGGCGGGGCCCGAGGATGCCCTACTGGTCTCCAGCCCCTGCTACGTCGGGATCACCGGCGCGGCTCGGCTGCTGGACGTCGAGGTGACCGCGGTCGAGGAGGGCCGCGACGGCTTCGACTGCGCGGCCCTGGAGGCGGCGATCCTCGACGAGCGGGCACGCGGCCGACGCCCGCGCGCCTTTTACGTGATCCCCGACCACTCCAACCCCTCCGGCACCACCATGCCGCTGAGCACCCGTCGGGAACTGCTGGACCTGGCGGACCGCCACGACATGCTGATCCTGGAGGACACGCCGTACCGGATGGTCAGCCCCGGAACCCAGTTGCCGACCCTGAAGTCCCTGGACCGACGCCGCCGGGTCGTGCACCTGGGCTCCTACTCCAAGACGCTCTTCCCCGGCGCACGCGTGGGCTTCGTGATCGCGGACCAGACCGTCACGGACGCCCGGGGGCGCACCGGGCTGCTGGCGGACGAACTCACCAAGATCAAGAGCATGGTGACGGTGAACACGTCGCCGGTCAGTCAGGCGGTCGCCGCCGGCATGCTCCTCGCCGCCGATGGCCGGACCTCGCGCCTCAACACCCGGACCGCGGCCCACTACGGCGAGGCCATGCGGTTGACCCTCCAGGAACTCGACCGCTGTTTTCCGGAAAGCGACCGGGCCGCGTCGGGCATCCGATGGAACGAGCCGAGCGGTGGCTTCTTCCTCGCCGTCGACGTCCCGTTCCGCGCCGACGATTCCGCGCTGATCCGCTCGGCCGAGGAATTCGGGGTCATCTGGACACCAATGTCGTACTTCTATCCGCAGGGCGGCGGCGACTTCAGCCTGCGGCTGTCGGTCAGCTACCTTACGCCTCGTCAAATCATCGACGGCATCGAACGGCTGGCACGCTTCGTCAAGGCCCAGACGGGATAAACCGGAATCTCACTGCCCGCCGGGCCTCCTCCACGGCTCGGCGGGCAACACGTCCTAGTGCCGCTTCTTCAGTGGTGCCGGTCGCGGGCGCGCCGGAAGCGGTCCAGACCGTCCGGCAGCGCGATGACCGGGTCGGGGTAGTCGAGCGCGGCTCGGTCCGGGGCGGGCAGTTTCCACGGCTCGTGGAGGGCGGGGGCCGTCAGGCCGGCGAGTTCGGGCACCCAGCGCCGCACGTAGCCGCCGTCGGGGTCGTATCGCTTGGCCTGGGTGACGGGGTTCAGGACCCGGTTCGGGCGGGTGTCGGTGCCGGTGCCGGCCACCCACTGCCAGTTCAGCTGGTTGTTGGCCACGTCCCCGTCGACCAGCCAGTGCAGGAAGTGGGCGGCCCCGATGCGCCAGTCGACGTACAGCGTCTTGGTCAGGAAGCTCGCGGTCAGCAGTCTGGCGCGGTTGTGCATCCAGCCCTCGTGCCGGAGCTGGCGCATAGCGGCGTCGATCACGGGATATCCGGTGCGGCCCTGCCGCCAGGCCTCGATGTCGGCTCGTGCGGTGTCCTCGGTGCGCCAGTGGTCGTTTCTGGTCCGGTAGTCGGCGTGGGCGGCCTCCGGCCGGGCGGCGAGGACCTGGTGGTGGAAATCGCGCCAGGCGAGCTGCCGTACGAAGGCGTCCGCGCCCGGACCCCCGTGGCTGCGGGCGCGGTGCAGCAGCTCCACGGGGGACAAGGTGCCGAAGTGCAGATGGCAGGAGAGCCGGGAGGTGCTGTCGGCGGCCAGGTCGTCGCGTGTGTCGGCGTAGGTGTCCAGACCGCGGCGCCAGTAGGCGACCACCTGCTTGCGACCCTCGGTCTCCCCGCCGGTCGGCAGCCCGGGAGAGACACCGGAGACATCGCTGCGCGCGGGCAGCGGCTCACCGCCGACATGGTCGGGTACGCGGATCCGGCGCGGGGCGGCGGCAACGGGCCGCAGCGGGTGCTGCGCCCACCGTCGGTAGTACGGCGTGAAGACCGCGAAATGGTCCGAGGCAGCCGGAGTCACCGTTCCCGGGGGTACTGCAACGGTGACGGAGTCATGCACGAACAGGCGGCGCCCCACTGCTTCCAGGGCCCGGCGCAGCCGATCCTCGCGGCGCGCGGCGAACAGGCTGTACCCGGCCGACATGTGCACCTCTTCGGCGTCCGCCTCGGCCACCGCGCGGCACACCTCCTCGACCAGGCCGCCCGAGCGCACGACGAGCCGGCCGCCCCGCTGACGCAACGCCGCGTCGAGATCGGCCAGGCAGTCGGCCAGGAAAGCCCGCCGGTTGGGTACGGCGAATCCGGCAGCCTCCACTGCACGGTCCAGCACGAAGACCGGGACGACGGCATCGGCGGCTTCCAGCGCCGCGCACAGCGGCGGATGGTCGTGCAGACGCAGGTCGGAGGTGAGCAGGACGACCGAGACGCGCATGGGTTCAGCTTCTCTCCGGGGGTCGGCGCATGGTCGTGCGGGTGGCGGTGTCCTCCGGCGGAACCGCACGTTCGGATGTGCTGTCGTCCTGGGCGGACGCCGAGCCGGGCCTCGCGGTGCGCTCCTTTTGCGTGCGGGCGGCGGCGCGCACGATGTTGCGGGCCATGCCACCGAAGACGACCGCGTGGAAGGGGGAGACGCTCCACCAGTAGACGTGGCCCAGCAGGCCGCGGGGATGGAACAGCGCCCGTTGCCGATAGCGCACCGGCGCTTTCTGGTTGTCGTCCACCCGCATCTCCAGCCAGGCCGGCCCTGGCAGGCGCATCTCGGCACGCAGCCGCAGCAGCCGACCCCGTTCGATCTCCTCCACCCGCCAGAAATCCAGGGAGTCGCCGACCCTCAGGCGCCGCGCGTCGCGGCGTCCCCGGCGCAGGCCGACCCCGCCGATCAGGCGGTCCAGCCAGCCGCGCACAGCCCAGGCCAGAGGGAAGGAGTACCAGCCGTTCTCACCGCCGATGCCCTCGATCACCTCCCACAGGGCGTCCGGGGCCACGTCCGCCTCACGTACCCGCTCGTCGGTGTACAGACTGCCGCCGGCCCAGTCCGGATCCGTGGGCAGCGGGTCACTGGGCGCACCCGGCAGTGAGGCCGACGACCAGCGGGTCATGACCTCGGCGTCCCGGACGCGGCGCAGCGCGACGGTGACCGCGTGGTCGAAACCGAGGGGATGGCCGCTCGGGCTCGGCAGGTACCGTTCGATGTCGTTCTCCTGGCACACCACCTCATGCCGCAGCGACTCCGTCAGGGGACGGGCGATCTGCCGCGGGACGGGCGTCACCAGTCCGACCCAGTAGCTCGACAGCCTCGGCGTGAGAACGGGCACGGGCAGGATGAGTCGGGGCGGCAGCCCCGCGACCGCGGCATAGCGACGCATCATCTGCACATACGTCAGCACCTCCGGGCCGCCGATGTCGAAGGTGCGGTTCACCTCGGGTGGCAGGGTGGCGCAGCCCACGAGGGTGCGCAGCACGTCGCGGACCGCGATCGGCTGGATGCGGGTGTGCACCCAGCGAGGAGTGACCATCACGGGCAGCCGCTCGGTGAGATAGCGCAGCATCTCGAAGCTCGCGGAGCCGGAGCCGATGACGACGGCGGCCCGCAGGACCGCGGTCGGCACACCGGAGCCGAGCAGGATGCGGCCGACCTCGGCCCGGGAGCGCAGATGCGGGGAGAGTTTCTCCTCGGCGACGGCGGCGGGTGCGAGTCCGCCCAGGTAGACGATTCGGCGGACCCCGGCCCGGTGTGCCTGCTCGCCGAAGACCCGGGCCGCCTTGCGGTCGGTTTCCTCGAACCCGCGGCCCGCGCCCAGGGCGTGCACCAGGTAGTAGGCCACGTCGACGCCGTCCATCGCCCGTGCGACCGACTGGGCGTCGGTGACGTCCCCGGAGACGGTCTCCACTCGATCGGCCCAGGGGTGGTCGCGCAGCTTGCCGGGCGTGCGGGCCAGGCAGCGCACCCGGTGTCCGGCGTCCAACAGTTCGGGGACCAACCGGCCGCCGATGTAGCCGCTGGCTCCGGTCACCAGACAGGTGAGGGCAGGATCGGCCGCGGGTCTCTCGGTCGGTGTTCTCCGGTCGTTCATGGTCCGACGTCACCTGTCCCTTCGTCACGTGGTCGGCCGTCCACGATCTCCGCCTGGAAGAGGCCGGATGCCGTTCGGTTGGGTGTTCCTGCTGTGGCGAGGCCATGAAGGCGGGGCAGCCTGAACGGCTCGTGGACGAAGTCCCGGTCGGCCACTGGTCCTGCATCTGACCGGTGGTTAACCGGCTGCCCCTGGCAGTCACTTGCCGTGTTTGCCGGTAATGGTGGAATTCATGGGCAGGGTCGCTGTCCGTGATTTCACACCCGCATCACCATGCTGTGATTTATGTCACCACACCAGGGTAAATGATCACGTCTACGTGTGTCCACATCGTGGGCTTCCTGTGGAAAGATGCCAGCGTGCCGTCCTCGGCCGAGGTAAAAGAGTTCATCCGGTCCATCGATCGTCTGAAATCAAATGCGGGGGCGAGAATGTCGAGAATGATCGTCATCGGATATCGAGGCGACCTCGACCAGGCGCTGCGGCGTCGAGGCTTGAATCCTTTCTATGTGGTCCAGGCTCCCAGGGGTGCACCGGACGACCGGGAATCTTGCTGGGTCACCGATTTCGAAAATGCCCAGGAAGTGCTGCGTGCTGTGCTCGCCCGGGGGGTCGACGACGTGGTCGGTGTCCTTTCCGTCCATGAAATGGGAGTGTTCACCGCAGCCTATCTACGGCAGCAGTTGAACCTTCCTGGGAATGCGGATTCACGCACCGTTCTGACCTTCCGTGACAAGTACCTCCAGAAGAGCGGACTTCCTCCCGAGGTCCGGCGAGCGCGTTGCCGGTATGTGCCGAGGGGCACCTCCTACCAGGAACTTGTCGACGATCTGGGAAAGGTTTTCGTAGTCAAGCCGGCGGCCGGGGCCGGCGCCCAGCGCACGAACATCATCCGTTCCGTCGAGGAGTACGAACGAGCCCTCTCGTTCTTCTCGGGGACGTCGGACGTGGAGATCGTCGCCGAGTCGTTCATCGACGCGCCGGAGGTCCACATCGACGGCATTTGGAGAGATGGTGAGCTCCAGTGGTCGTCGATGGGCCGCTACCCCGAAGCGCCGGTCGATGCCGCGAAGGGCGGGACCATGGCCACGTGGGTGCTGGACAGAAGGCTCCACGCGGGGCTGTATCAGCAGGCCGAGACGATCGCCCACCAGGTCCTCGGGAGCCTTGGCGCTCCCGACTGTGTCTTCCACTTGGAAATTTTCGAGGAAGAAACGGCCCTCACGTTCGGCGAGTGCGCCATTCGGATTCCCGGTGGGCTTACCCCGCAGGTCCATGAATTGACGTACGGTGTCGATCTGTTCGACGCCGAGATCAGCCTGGCGCTCGGTGAGCCGCCGACCCGGATGGGGCGCGAGGGAGCGCCCGACCGTTTCTATGGATGCATCCTCCTGCGGCGCCCCGACAGCGGACACCTGACCCAGGAGGATTTCGAGCGTGCCTTCCAGTTCGACGAGATCCACTACGACTCGTCCCCCGACGCACCGACCGGCCCCTACGGCCTTATCGGTCATGCGATCGTGTCCGCCCCGGACGAACCCGAACTGGAGAAGAAAGTTCGCGACATCATCCGATTCAGCTTGACCGGCGCAGCACCAAGAGCGGTGTCGCGCTCGTAGGAGGCCCTCGCCGGCTGTCCGCGGACACGTTCACCGAACGTTCAGCCTTCAGGGAAAGCGTGGCACACCCCTGCACGCTTTCCCTTTCCCCTCGACCGGAGGTCCTCTTTTCATACCGGAAATACGTCGCGTCGCGAAGCTTCCCAAGCTACTTGAAAGGGCGGCGCTTGACACGTCCAGCGGTGTAACCTCCGCCGGCCGTGCGTTCCCTTCCTGCGCGGAATTGCGGGAGACCGCCGCCTGTATTGCTCAGAGAATTTACCTGTACCAAGCCGGGCGAGGTGCAACTGCGCGGCACGGTGGTCACCAACGAATACTCCGGTGCGCCAGCCCCAGATCATGGAAATGCCTGCCCACGACCACGGAGTGGCCGCTAGTGTCCTTTGACATGCAACTGACCGTTCTCGGCGGCTGCGGGGCGTGGCCCACCGCAGTCCAGCCATGCAGTGGCTACCTCGTCGAGTACGCGGGCTTCCGCCTGCTCATCGACCCCGGATACGCAACGCTGCCAAGACTGCTTGACCACATCACCGTCGATGCCGTGGACGCCGTGTTGATCAGCCACGGGCACCCCGACCACTGCGCCGACCTCAACCCTCTCCTGCGTGCCCGAGGACTGAGTGACACGCCACCGCCGGCACTGCCGGTATATGCACCCCGCGGAGCGGTCGATGCCGTTCTCGCGCTCGACAAACCGAGCATGCTCGCCGAGGCGTACCGGCTTTACGAGTTCCACCCCGGCGACCGGTTCGACATAGGCCCATTCAGAACCGACACGTGGCTCTTGCCGCACTTCGTGCCCAACGCCGGCATCCGACTGACCACGCCGGAAGCCGTGCTCGCCTACACCGGCGACACGGGGCCGAGCCCCGACATCCTGCGCCTGGCCCAGGGGGCTGACCTGCTGTTGTCGGAAGCCACGTACGTCCACGAGGTACCGATCGCCGACGCTCTGTATCTGCTGACCGCACGACTGGCCGGGCAGTACGCGAGCCGATCAGGTGCTGCCAGGCTCATGCTCACCCATCTGTGGCCAGGGACAGACCCGAAGGCCGCACACGAATCCGCCGCAGAAGCCTTCCGGCAGCCCATCGACATCGCCACTCCCGGGTTCATCACCAACCTTGCTGGTGGAAGCGGGCATGCGGTCCCCATCACCCCATGACGTGGTTTTCGACTCGATCCTGCGGAGGCCGCTCTCCAGGTCAGCCGTTGGCAACGCCCCTGCAGACGCGTCCAGTTCAACTATGTCGACGAGCTGGCGATGCCGGCTGGCCGAGCTTCGGTGCGACGATGCCTGGCCTGGGACTCTCCCTGACCACCGGCCATCGGCTGCCGACAGCCAGCCGATGGGGGACCAGCGGGGCGGCGAAGCCGACCCGGCAGTCCGTGGACACGGGACCCACTGCGACTGTGCGGCCATGTTGTGGTGATGGGCCGTCATATATGCGTATCGAACACTGATGCCACCTCTGGAGGAGAGGGATTCCATAGAGGCCGAGGCGGCCCAGCAGCAGCTTGCACGAGACGCGATGCGGCCCGCCGACCGGAGGTTGGCGGGCCGTCACAAGAAAGGAGTTGACTACTCCTCTTCTTCCTCTTCCTCTTCCCACATGGGAACCTCCCTGGTCAGGCACGGACAGACACACCGTCAGAAGGCGGTGACTGTGTACGAATCCTGCACCATCAGTGTGTTGCACGGTTCGCACAGCGTCTGTCATAGCCACCCGCATCCTCTGGTACACCACAGTGCACTCTGGTTCACCCCAGCGGCTTAGGCATGCGCAGTCGATCGGACGGGTGTGCCGTGCTGTCCATGTGTTCGAGGTCTTGGTGTCTGGAGCGCTTCGGCGACGTCCTGCCCCGCTCCACGTCCAGATATCGACCTTCGCTGACGGCCGGGGCGCTCAACCGCACTGTTCAGAGATTGCCCCGGTCTCTCTGCGGTCGCAAGCCGGGCTCCTGCTCCCGTGAGACGCCTCAGGTGGCATCGGGGTCGAACGCCGGGCCTGCTGCCCGCTCTGGCTGCGCGGTCTTCGTCAGGGATACGCGCGCCGTATCGTGCGTGCCTGCCCGGGTCGCGTCGGCTGTTTCCCGTACGGCATCCGCGACCTCCGCCAGCTCCGCTCTCGGGTCGAGTGCGGAGCGGATCTCGTCCAGCCCGAAGTCGTCGCCGTTCAGGACGTGCTTACGCACGAATGTCTTGGGGTGCAGGTCCTCGAACTCGAAGTTCTCGAACTCCGGCCCCAATTCGGCGCGGACCTCCTCTTCGGCGCTCTTGGACATCTCCCGCACCTTGCGCAGGAAGACGGTCACGTTCTGGATCACCTCCGGCAGCTTGTCCGGGCCGAAGAGAAGGACTACGAGGATGGCCAGCGTGAGGAGTTCCATGGGGCCTACGTCGGAGAACATGCCGATACTTTAGAGGTTGCGCAAGCGTGTAACCAGCGAGGTATGGTCGACGCTGAAACCGCTGATCGGACAGACAGCCCACCATCGGGAGGATGAGCCGTGGGAGTTTCCCTGGGTAAGGGCGGCAATGTGTCGCTGAGCAAGCAGGCGCCGGGGTTGAGTGCCGTGGTGGTCGGACTGGGCTGGGATGTGCGCACGACCACAGGCGTGGACTATGACCTGGACGCCTCCGCCCTGCTCTGCGACGCCTCGGGGAAGGTGGTCTCCGACGAGCACTTCGTCTTCTACAACAACCTCAAGAGCCCCGATGGATCGGTGGAGCACACCGGGGACAACCTGACGGGTGAGGGCGAGGGCGACGACGAGTCGATCAAGGTGAATCTGGCCGCCGTACCGGCTGAGATCGCCAAGATCGTGTTCCCGGTCTCCATCCACGAGGCTGAAGTGCGCGGCCAGAGTTTCGGCCAGGTGCGCAATGCGTTCATCCGTGTGGTGAACCAGGCGAACGGCCAGGAGATCGCCCGCTACGACCTGTCAGAGGACGCTTCGACCGAGACCGCGATGGTCTTCGGCGAGCTCTACCAGTACGCCGGTGAATGGAAGTTCCGTGCGGTGGGGCAGGGCTACGCCTCTGGTCTGCGAGGCATCGCGCTGGACTTCGGTGTGAACGTCTGAGCGGCACCGCGGCCCGACCAGGCCCGCAGGCTACGGCGATGAGGGTCAGGTCGTACTCGGCCTTGCGGTTCGCTGTCTCGTGGCTATGGCCAGACGGCTTCCGCGGGCGGGCTCCTCGGCGGTCACCGCGCTGTACGAGGAGCCCGAGCCGTGCTTCCGCCACTGACTGACGCGGCCCGAAGGGCTTCGGCCGTCGTCAGTGGAGGGGATTCGGTGCCAGGACTGTCAGCCACAGCAGCGTAATGGTCCCGGCACCCATCAACGGTGTGAGTATTTCGGTCTCCAGCTTGTTGCCGCTGCTTTTGATCAGCACGATCTCGTATCGGGTCTTGTGCGGCCACAGCCAGGGCGCGCCCTGCCTGGCGATCGAGTCGCCGAGCAGGTGGGCCAGGCAGCCCAGGCCGATCGCGTAGGGGAGCCAGTCGGGCGCGGAGGGAATGAACTTGGCGATGGCCGCGGTACCGGGTCCGGCCAGTGCCACGATGGTGCCCCACGCATGGAAGTCGTGCCCCGGTGGGCAGAGATTGATCTCCGGTGGGCACCGTCATGCCACACACTCCCTGTTCTTCGTCGCCCTGATGACCGCGGGCAGCTGGGCGGCATCGCCTACCTGGGCAGGCCGTTCACCCTCGGCAGGAGCTTCTTTCTGCTGGCACTGGCCGTACGCGCCCATTCCTGCCGCCGACGCTGCTGCACATGCATCTGGCGCCCCAGGGCCTGAACGAAAGCGAGAGCGCGCGCATCCATGCGATAGAGCGAGGACGCGCGGAGCGCAAGACGCGTGAGGAAAGGCCCGCCGCTAGGCGCGGCGCAGTCTCATGAAGTGGATTGGCGCTTGGCAGAACTGCATGCCGCCACATTAACACCGTTGGCATCCGCATCCGTTGAGGTGTCCTGAGCGCTCCGCTGCTCCCGCGGGGCGCGTCACCCACGGGGCCGCAGGTCGAAGCGCCAAAGCCTGCCAGGTGCAGCGTCTGATGGGGGTTGTTCCTGGCCGCCCCGGTCGTCATGTCGCGGCGCCCGGTCCGCGAAAGGTGGAGCGGTAGGCGCTGGGCGAGGTGCCCAGTACGGCCTGGAAGTGCTGGCGGAGGTTGGCGGCTGTGCCGAGCCCGGCCCGTTCGGCCACCTTTTCCACCGGCAGGTCCGACTCCTCCAGCAGCTCTCGAGCGCGTTCGACGCGTTGCTGGAGCAGCCAGTTCATCGGGGTGGTGCCGGCTTCCTCACGGAAGCGTCGGTTGAAGTGCCCTACGCTCATGGCCTCCTGGGCCGCCATCTGGCCCAGGGTGATGGGTTCGTGCAGCCTCTGAAGTGCCCAGCCACGTGCGGCGGCGGTGGAGGGTGACGACGGTTCCGGTACCGGGCGGCGGACGTACTGCACCTGCCCACCATCCCTGTGCGGCACGACGACGGTGCGGCGAGCGACGTCGTTGGCGACGGCCATGCCGAAGTCGCGCCGGATCATGTGGAGACACAGGTCGATCCCGGAAGCGCACCCGGCCGACGTCAGGACATCCCCACTGTCGGTGTACAACACATCCGGGTCGAGTTCGACTTGCGGGAACAGCGTCGCGAACTGCTCAGCGAACCGCCAGTGCGTGGTCGCGACCTGCCCGTCCAGCAGACCGGCGGAGGCGAGGACGAAGGCGCCCGTGCAGATCGAGGCCACGCGCGTACCGCGGCGGACACGGGCAAACGCGTCGGCAAGCGGCGCTATGCACGCGACCGCCGCAGCGTCTTTACTGTCCCTGGTCGGTGTCTTCTCGTCCTTGGGCGCGGTCGCCTCGGGCTGGCTCACCGACCGACTCGACCCGCGCCGTCAGCTCGCCGTCTGCTTCACCGTCCGCGCAGTCACGCTCCTCGCGCTGCCGCTGGTCCTTGCCTCGACAACAAGCCCGTCCTTGATCGCCTTCGCGGTCGTCTACGGCCTCGTCGATGTGGCGACAGTTCCCCCCGGTCATCGCGCTCAGTCAGCGGCGCCTATGGGGATGACGGCCCCATCGTCTTCGGGTGGGCCTATGCCGCTCACCAACTCGGTGCCGGTGCCTCGGCGTTCCTCGGCGCCCCTGCCCGCGATCTGTTCGGCGCCCACGACGTGGTGTGGGTCAGCCTGAGCGTGACCTGCCTTGCGGCCGCTCTCCTGGCCATGACCATCCGAAAGACCTGACGGAGTTCTACACGTCGAACGGGAAATCCGGCGCCATGCGAAGCCACGCCGAGTCGGGCCGGACGGGCTGTCGGCCCGCCAGGCTTCGAATGAGCGATGACGCCTGTGTCTGCCCGTGTGATGGCGACGTCGGCATCATGCGCCGGTGGCCGGACCGCCCGCGTGGCCGCCGTCGGCCGCGAACGTCCGGAGGCAGGGCCAGGTCGTCTGCTCCTCCAGGGCGAACGCCACCTCCAGGAGCGTGCGTTCGTCCCCGTGGGCGGCGGAGAGGTGGACGCCGATGGGGACGCCCTCGCGGGCCACGGCCATGGGCAGCGAGATCGCCGGTGCGCCGGTGATGTTGTTCAGAGGGGTGAAGGCCACATAGCGCTGCAGCCGGTCCATGAGCTCGTCGAACGGGACGGCCGGGTCGAGGTGACCCAGGGGTGGGGTCACATGCGCCAGTACAGGAGACAGGATGAGCTCGTGGCGCTCGAACGCCTCCGTGTAGATCCTGGTCGTGCGGCGCAGCCGCCGCAGGGCGCCGGGGACTCGCGCCCATCCGCCCTGGGTGAACTGGCGGCGCAGCCCCGACGTGAGCCCGTCGAGCCGGGTGGCGTCGAAAGAACGGTCGAAGGCGAACTTGCCCAGCCCTCCGATCATGGCGGCCAACAGTGCCCAGTAGGTGACGAAGTCCGTACCGAAGTCGGTGGCGGCCGGGATCGGGATCGGCTCGACGATATGACCCTGTTCCTCCAGGAGACGGGCTGTGTGCTCGACGGCGGCCCGGGTCTCCTCGTCCGTGACCGTGTCGGTGACGGACTCGAGTACCAGACCGACACGCAGGCGTCTGCGGGCCGGTCCCTGCACCAGACCGATGGGGGCGAGTCGCGGATTGCGCCAGTGGTCCTCTGCGGCGGCGAGATAGGCGGCGGTGTCGCGGACCGTGCGGGTCAGGACGCCCTCGGAGATGATGTTGATCGGCATCGCCCGGCCCATCTCACCGTCGATGTGCCGGCCGCGGCTGGGCTTGAGGCCGATCAGCCCGGCGGCCGCGGCGGGGATGCGGATGGAACCTCCGCCGTCGTTGGCATGGGCTATCGGGAGTGCGCCGGCGGCGACCAGCGCCGCGGCCCCGCCGGAGGACGCGCCGACGGAACGGGCGGTGTCCCAGGGGTTGCAGACGGGCGGTGCGCTGTGGAACTCGCTGGACGCGTTGAGGCCGAACTCCGGCATGCGACTCTTGCCCAGCACGGTCAGCCCGGTGCCGAGGAACTGCTCGGCGTAGCGGCCGTTTCGGGAGGCGGGCCGGGCCCGGTAGGCGTCGGTCCCGTGGTTGGTCGGCATGCCGGCGACGTCGGTGTTGTCCTTGACGAGCGTCGGTACGCCATAGAGGAGGGCCTCGGGCGTCGAGGACCGTCGTGGGGCGTCGTAGGCCGTGAACGCGACCGCGTTCAGGGACGGGTCCACGCGCTCGATCCTGGCCACCGCCGCGGCCTCGACCTCCTTCGCGCTGAGTTCGCCGCTGCGGATGAGGGACGCGAGCGCGACGGCATCGTGGTCGGCGAGGGCGTCGTCGGTGAACGCGTGAACGCGAGTGGGCCGGCTCATGGCGTCACCGTAGGGGGCCCCGGACCAGAAGTCTAGAAGACCTTGCAGACTTTAGGATTGCGCCATGAAGCGACGTCATGGAGCCAGTGCCCAGCAGCGACGGGCGGCGCTGCTGCAGGCTGCCGTCGATGTGACCGCTGAGAAGGGCGTGGCCGGGGTCACTCACCGCGCGGTGACGGAGAAGGCGGGGCTGCCGCTGGCGACCGTCGGCTACTTCTTCGACTCGATCAATGACCTTGCCGTCGAGGCGCTGCGCAGCCGGGTCGCCGAGGACGCGGTGAGGATGAACGACCTCTCCGCAAGTCTCAAGCAGCAGGGCAGCAGCCCCGGCGAGATCGCCGAGGCGTTCGCCGCCGCCGCGACGGCCCCCTGGACCGAGGCCATGGCCTTCTTCGAGGCGCTGCTGCACGCGGCGCGCGCTCCCGAGTTCCGGCAGGTCGTCGTCGAGGCGCTCGAAGTCGGCCGTTCCGTCGTCGCCGGAGCCACCGCCGCCGCGGGTGCCGACGACGCCGATACCGGGGCCTTCCTCGCCCTGATCCACGGCTACCTGCTGCACAGCCTGGCCGCCCCGGAACTGGTGGACCCGGACGCCCTGCTGCGCGGCATCCGGGCGCTGTTCATCGGCGGGCTCCTCGAGGCCGGGCACGTCGAGCTCGCGCTCGAACTGGCCGGCCGGTCGGCCGGGAACTGAACGCTACGCTGGCAACTCGGCCGCCTGTAGCGCTGCCACCCCACGAACCGACCACCGGTCAGTGCCGATTTGGCCGCGGCGCGTGAAGAGCAGGTGTGCCGGCACCCGGAAGTCACGAGCAGTCGAACCAGTGCCCGATGGGGCGCTCAGGGCAGGTACGGCACTCGAAGATGTAGACGCCTCCGGCGTCACCGAGGCACAGTCCGGCGGGATTGTGGGCGTCGTCCTTCCATCGCCGGCCGCTCGGTTCGTTCTCGTCGGCTCGGTCCTCCTCGGGAAGCCACGTGCGCCAGGACTCACCATCGAATTCCCAACTGGACACGCTCAGAAGGTGCTCCATCCGCTTGCCGCACCCTTCACAGTCGGGCCATACCGGTTCCTGAGTCCAGCTCGGATAGCCACCCAGCTTGATCCCTGGGGCCTCCGCGAGGTGGTAGGAGTACCGCAGCCCGGTTTCGGTGAGCAGTGCGTCGAAGCGGCCTCTGAGCGCGTCGTAGACCTTGTCCGGCAGGTCCCAGCTCGGGAACTCGGTCACTTGCTCGGGGTGAACCACACAGGGAGCCGGGTACCAATCCTCGGACAGCCCAGCCGCCGGTCCCGGGGTTGGCAGTACGTCGCCGACGGCACCGGCGTCCCGCCAGTAGACCTGGGGCAAGGGATAACAGAACTCGCCGTGGCCGTAAGGGCACCACAAGACCTGGAGCAGGTCCGTGCCTTCGGGAAAGGGCACGCCGGGCGCGTCGACACGATGGACCTGGACGATGGGAACCAGGGGCACAGGGGGCTCCAGCCGACTCGCAGTGCCCATGCCGTAGTGCTCTTCCCGGCACACCGGCCACGCCTCCCCGGCAGGCCACAGCAAAGGACCTCCAACAGAACTGTCCTTGCAGGTCGGAGAACCGGGACGCGGATGCAGGCGGACGGACTGACGGCGGAAGGGGAGCAACTCAGGAAACAGGCTCTCCACGTCCACCGGATGATTGGGAGTGTGACGGGACATGCAGAGGACTCTAGAACTCACATATGACAGTTGGGCCGCCTGGGGCATGACGGCTGGGCACGGCCGGGCCCCGTCACCACTTCCGCGTTGCCATGGTGCTCTCAAAGCTCGGTTCTGGCACAGACCTTGGGGAGCGGTCGCGGAGTGTCACCTCGGTGTTCGGTTGTGAGGTGCTGGGTCGTGTGAGACCGCCTACGCCTGGCCGCCCGACCGTCAGGAATGAAACAACCCAACTACATTGGGTCAGTCGTTGTTACAACGGCTAGACGCGGAAGATGTGCACCACATGAGGGGTGTCCGCCAGGGTGTGCGGGGCCAGGGCGTGGTACGCCCAGACGTGGACCCAGGCGTTGCCCGTGCGCAGGGTGAGGACCGCCTTCATCATGCCTGGGGCGAAATAGGTGAGAAGCAGGAAGGCCCCCGACAGCAGCGAGTCTTCGAGTGAGCCGAACCGCGTCCAGGCGTCCCACAGATGGAAGGCGGCGTAGGCAAGGCCGCCCGCGACCACGGTGGCGGCAGTCGAGCCGGTGAGCTTGAGCACGCGGGGAAGCAGGATCGCGTAGATGAAGATCATGGCAGGGAGCACCGCACCGGCGAGGTAGAGCGTGAAGGTGAGTGGCAGGCCCACGAGCACCTGACGGCCACCCAGTTCGAAGGTCTCGGGTTCGAGTACCAGAAACTGCACCACCGACTCGACGACCAGCACGACGGCGACCAGGACGGTGTCGGCCCGGCGGTCGGCTGAGTGCAGGCAGAGTTGCTCGGCGGTATAGCGACGGCGGAAGTACAGCAGAGGTACGAGGGCGTACACGATCACGTTGTAGAGCGCCCAGGTGACGGCCTCGGCGGGGGTGACGTGTTCATGGGTGCCGTAGAGCGTGCCGGCGAGGTGGAAGCCGAAGGGGTGCCAGCCGAGAGAGCGGGCGAGGACGTATCCGAAGGCGAGTCCGGCCGCGCCGTAGGCCAGCAGCAGGAGTGACTCGCGCAGCGCCTGGGCGCGGTCGGGAGTTCGGGCGGCGAGGTCGAGCCGGGGCCGTCGGCGAGTGAGCAGACCGACAAGAGCGATCAGCAGCAGAACCTCGCCGAGACCGACGTTGGCTTCCAGGAGGTGGTCCGCGGTCTTCTGCCCGGTGCTGGATGCCCAGGTGAAGGGCAATCGGTCTCCCGCAACGGCGACAACGAGCGCGTTGACGGCCAGCCAACCGAGGGCGGCTGCCCATAGGGCCCGTGAGCGCAGCAAGGGTTTGTGGTGGGCCGAGTCGGATTCAGGAGCGGTGTTGTGGCGGGTGAGCTGCATGGGAGCCTCCGCGATTTATTTAGCACGACCGTGCTATGAAGCGTTGGAGTCGAATGTAGCACGACTGTGCTATAAAAGGCCCATGCCCAAGGTGGTCGATCCCCGGATCCGTCGCAGAGAACTGGCCGAAGCGGTATGGCGGGTGGTCCGGCGTGACGGCTTGGAGCACGCCTCGGTCCGCAACGTGGCCCGGGAGGCCAGACTCTCGATGGGCTCACTGAGGCACTACTTCGCAAGCCAGTCCGAGCTGATGACCTTCGCGCTGCGGATGGTCATCGACGGGATCGAGCAGCGGATCGCTGCAGTGCCCTCGGACAGTGACCCGCGGCGGCGTGCCGAGCGTGTACTCGCGGAACTGCTACCGCTGGACGACCAGCGGCGAGCGGAGAACGAGGTGTGGCTGGCCTTCACCGCCCGCGCCATGACGGACACCGAGCTGCGGGCCCTGCGCGACGAGGGGTACGACATGCTCCGCGCGGGCTGCCGAGGTCTCGTGGCCGACCTCATCGGTCCCGGCCGCGACCCGGAACACGAGGCCGCCCGGCTGCACGCCCTGCTGGACGGGCTCGCCGTGCACGCCGCCATGCGCCCGGACATCGACACCCCCGACGCGCTGCGCGCCGTCATCGCCGATCACCTGGCCGAGCTGCGAACTCCACGGACCACTGACGCGCCTTCGGATGAGGCTCTGCGTCCATGACAGCTGCCCTGTTGGCATGCTGCGACCCTCTGCGACCTCGTCGTACCGGTCGTGCACCCGGTCCGAGAAGCGACCGCAGTCCGGACACTTCGCCCCGGCCGACCGACCTCTCGCCTCCACCTCGACCGTGCCGAACAAGGCGGTCACCGCATCGACATCCACCAGTGGGGCCGCGCCGCCACAGGAGGTTCGTAAAGCGCAACGGCCGGACTGGTCAGCCAACGTCGGGCAGTTCCTCGGGACGGCTCGCCTCGTCCTTCTGCCGTACGAGGCGCTTGTTGTCGTCGCGGACCTCGGTCAGCCACTGCCAGGGCCGGATCTCATCCAGGGAGAGGCCAGGGCATGCCAGTTGGTGCGGAATCCGGCATGTCGCGCCGGGCGGGGGTTCGTCGAGGCCGCCGTTCCAGGCGATGTCGTTGCCGTCGATGTGCCAGCGATGCCCACCGGGTACGAGGTGCGCGGGCATGGGAGGCATGGGCTCGAGGAGAACATGCTGCCCGGTGTAGGTGAGGCGGCGCTCCCCGGTGAGCCCGCAGTTCGGGCAGTCGGGCGGGTCCGGTGGTTCGGGACCGGTGGCGCCGTCGATTGCTGCCTGGGCGCGGTCGGTGTTCTCCCACGGCGCGGGCGTGCCGGCGGGCGGTTGCCGGGATCCGTCCGGTCCAGGGCTGGGTAGCGGGATGATGCTGTCTTGGTGGTCCCCCATGCGTTCAGGGTCTGTTGCCGGTGCGGGGGCGGGTAGGGCGCGATCCGGGCGCCACAGCGGGGATCGGCGGTGCCGGACGGCGCGTGTGGCGGCTCATGTGGCGTACGGAAGCCCAGTTACCGCTGCGGACGGTGGCCGGGCAGATGGTGGTGCTGTTCTTCAGCAGAGGTGATGCTGCGGCCCGGCGTCATTCTCGCCGGGCGCGGCGGCTCGGGCTTGCCCCGGTCCCGGGGCAAGCCATGCGTGGCCCGTGGCGAACGGACAGCCGCCGCGGACCACGCATGCGAGCCTGCCGGTCGCGTCGGCACGCCGTACGTCAGCGCCGTGCGTCCTGCGAGGCGTCCAGGAGCGGCAGGCCGGCCGCATACCGGCGGAGGTACCCGGCGGTGGGAGTGTCCGCGCCGGCGACGGTGTCGGGGGTGCCCTGCGCGACCACTGCGCCTCCGTTGGGGCCGGCTCCCGGTCCGAGATCGATCACCCAGTCCGCGGACGCGGCAACGGGGATGTCGTGATCGGCCACGACGACGGTGTTGCCGGAGTCGAGCAGCATGTCGAGCGCGTCGACGACCCGCTGGACGTCGGACGGGTGCAGGCCCGAGACGGGTTCATCGAGGACGACGAGGCCGGCCTTGCGGCTCGCCGCGCCGCGCTGGATCGCGGACGCGAGTTTGAGGCGCTGGGCCTCGCCGCCGGATAGCTCGGTGGCGCTCTGGCCGAGTCGGAGGTAGCCGAGCCCGACCCGGTCGAGCGCAGCGAGGGTCTCCGCGAGCTGCCGAGGTTCGGTGAAGACCTCCCCGGCCTCGGCGACGGTCAGGTCCAGCACCTGGTCGACGGACAGTCCCAGGTAGGTGACCTCCAGGGCCTCGGGCCCGTAGCGTCGGCCGTCGCACGTGTCGCACACCACCCACGTGTCGGGGAGGAAGTGCATGTCGACGAGCCTGCGGCCGTAGCCGGTGCAGGTCTCGCAGCGGCCGCCGGTGGTGTTGAAGCTGAACCAGGAGGCGTCGACGCCGCGCGCGCGTGCCGTATCGGTGGCGGCGAACAGTTTGCGGACGATGTCGAACGCCTTGCTGTACGTGGCCGGATTGGACCGCGGCGTGCGCCCGACGGGTTCCTGGTCGACGACGGCGACCCAGCCGAATCCGTCGAGTCCGGTCACCTCGCGCACGGTGTCGGCAGCCGTGCCTTTGAGGGCGGCCGCCGCGCCCGCGGCGAGTGCGCCCAGGACGCTGCTCTTGCCGCTGCCGCTGACCCCGGTCAGGCAGGTGAGCCGCCCGGCCGGAAGGCGCAGCAGCTCCGCGGCCGCGTTGTGGGCGCGCAGGCCGTGCAGTTCCACCCAGTCGGCGTCATCGCGGACCGGGCGGAGGGTACGGCGCAGCCGCGGCCCGTTGCCGGCCAGGTAGCGGCCAGTGACCGAGGCGGGGTCGGCGGCGACCAGAGCGGGTGAGCCAGAGACCAGGACCTCGCCGCCGAGGCGGCCCGCGCCGGGTCCCATGTCAACGATCCAGTCGGCGCGGGCGATCAGTTCCGGGTCGTGTTCGACGAGGAGGACGGTGTTGCCGGCTTCGCGCAACTCCAGTGCGATGTCGAGAAGGTGCTTCTTGTCCGCCGGGTGCAGCCCGGCGCCGGGTTCGTCCAGGACGAAGATGACGTCGCTCAGTTCGGTGCCGAGCTGAGCGACGAGCCGGGTGCGTTGCAACTCGCCGCCGGACAGTGTGGCGGCGCTGCGGGACAGCTGCAGGTGGGCCAGGCCGAGCCGGTCCAGGAGGCGGAGCCGGCGTCCGAGATCCTGTAGCAGGGGATCGCCGACGGTGCGCTGCCGGGTGTCGAGGGAGTCGGCGACGTGCCCGGCCCAGGCGCGGACCTCGCGTACATCCACATCCAGCAGATCGGGGTAGGTCAGGCCGCCGAGACGTACGGACCGGGCGACCCGATCGAATCCGCTGCCGTGGCAGGTGCCGCAGGCCTGCTTGCGCATGTACGGCAGGTAGCGCTGCTTGGCAGCGGCCGTCTGGGCGTTGGCGAACACCCGTTCCACCTCGGCAAGCGCGCCGCGCAGCGGTTGGCTGGAGGTGTAGGTCATACGAGCCGTCTCGTTCTTGTTCGGGATGTCGACGGTGGCCTCGACCGCCTCGTCGCCGGTGCCGTGCAGGACGTCGTGCTGGAACGCCGCGGGCAGCGACTGCCAGGGCCGGCTGAGGTCCACGCCGCGTCTGGCGGCGAGTGCGGGGACGAACATGTGCTCTCCGGACCGCCATTTGGCGTACCAGGGAGAGGCGCCTTCGAAGAGGGGGAGGTCCGGGCGGGTGATGATGAGGTCTTCCTGGGCCTGCCAGCGTCCGCCGGCGCCGTGGCAGTCCGGACAGCTGCCTTCGGGGGAGTGGCGGTCGAAGTGCGCGGTGGTCAGGGGATCGGCGCCGGTGTCCGCGGCTGGGTCCTTGTCCGTGTCCGGGCCGATCCGCGGGAGGCGCGAGTAGAGCAGGCCGAGGTGCCCGTCGATCCCTGTGATGGTGGCGACAGTGGAGCGGGGGTTGCGGTTCAGGCGGCGCTGGTCGACCGCTAGTGTGGCGCCGAGGCCGAGGATGCGGTCGACCTTGGGGCGGTTGCGCTGGGTGATGTACTGGCGTACGAACGGCGAAAGGCCCTCCAGATACCGTAGTTGGGCCTCGCTGTGCAGGGTGTCGATGGCGAGCGAGGTTTTGCCGCTGCCGCTGACGCCGGTAAAGGCGACGAGTCGGCCTTTGGGGATACTGACGGACACGTCGCGCAGGTTGTTGGTGCGGGCGCCCACGACGTCGATGGTGTCGCGCGTCCTGCCGGCTCCGGCAGTGTGGGGGGCCGGCATGCGCGTGTCCGATACGGGCAGGGTCACGCCTCGTCCGCCTTCCCGGCGAGCTTGGCGAGGTCGGGGGCGAACCCGGCCATCCACTGCGGGTGCAGCCGGTAGAAGACCACGTTGTCCCAGTCGAAGGCGTCGTCGCCGTAGAAGTCTTGGAAGTACGCGAGCAGGTCCGGCCAGTCGGCGGCCGGCTTGCCGCGTTGGGGGTTGAGGGCCTCCGCGGTGCCGTGTGTGAACACGCCCAGGTCCTCCCCGCGCATGTGCGCGGCGCTGACGGCGGGCCGGGCGGTGAGGTGCCGGGCTTTGGCGGCGCCGCGCGCGGTGCCGAAGTGCCACTTTCCGTGCAGGAAGTGCCCGTCCACGCCGCTGATCCGCGGCTCGCCCTTCGCCGTCACGGTGGACAGCGCGAGCGTGCACACGCCGGTGAGCACGCGAGTGAGCTGCTCGGCGGTGAGCGTGCGCTCGGCGTTGATGATCGACCGCAGGTGCGCAGTGGAGCGGGCGAGCGAGGCGTCGAGGAGGGCTTGGAGCCGGTGGAGATCGTCGGGTGTTTCGCGCATGAGGGTCCTTGTCTGTCCGTCGTCCCGGCCCGCGCCACCACGACACTGACCGGCGCCCCCACTGTCTCCACAAATCTCGACATCCTCTGTCGTATTTCCTCGGTCTGGAGCTGGCGCACGACGTCGGCGATGTCCAGGGAACCCGAGCCCGCACCGAGCAGGTCGAAGCCGGCTGACTGACGTCTCCGTACTGGCCAGCGGCCCGTTGCGGCGGACCAGCCACGCTCACGGCCCGTTCATTCAAGGAGTGCGAACGACGCCCGCTCTTGCCATTTGGCGCCGTCATGCGCCATGAGGTCAACTGACGAGGCCCGGGACGTGAAGGGGAGATTGCTGAGCAGCTCCGCCTCAATCTCATCCAAGACTGCATCGTCCTGACCGTCGGCGACGGTCAGGTGGGGCACGATCTCGGTGAACTGGCCACCATAGGGAGGGGCTTCGGGCCACCGGTCAGCGATCACCTCAGTGAGCCGCCGCAACTGCGTGTCTGACTCCGGAGCGAGATACAGCACCCCCGGAAACCGCCCACAGCTCTCAAACCGCAGGTCAAAGGCGTGATGCCTGCCGAGCACGTCAGTAAGAGCCGAGCAGACACGCGCACCTAATCGCCTCTCGTCGAGGAACGGGAACAGCACCGTGATGTGCGCTGGTACTCCCGCTCGAGCTGACGGATCGAACCGCTCACGCCATGCGCGGACGGCTGGCTCCGCCTCCGGGATCCTGACGATGAGTCCCGTCTGGCCTGCCTGAAACCTGCTGGTGCTGTCGTCTGACATGACACCGCATGGTGCCATCTCAGAGGCAGACGACAGCAGTCATTATGCGTCCGTGATCACGAGCGATCGCCGCAGACAGAGCGCCTGGAGCTGATCGGCCGACTTCTCACCGACCCGAGCCTGCCTCTGCGAGCCAGGGTCGCGGGGAGCATCGTCCTGCTCTACGCCGAGCCGCTCAGCCGCGTCGTCGCCTCACGCTGGATGACATCACCCCAGCCGAACAGCAGACCCTTCTCCGGCTCGGCGAGCTGCCGTCCTCCGTTCCCGAACCGCTCGCGGAACACCTGTTCCGCTGGATCGACAGCCGGGACAACATGAACACCGCGACCAACCACGCCTGCCGATGGCTGTTTCCCGGCCGGCGGCCCGGTCAGCCGCTGCGTCCCTTCGCGTTTTTCCAAGTTGCCCGACGATCTCGGTGTCCTCCCAAACCTGCCAGCTGCACCGCAGTAGTCCGAAAGCAGGCTCTGGAACACCCGCCTCCGTCGGGCAGCGGGGCCCGACCGCGTCCCGGTCCTGGCAGAACTTCCACCGCACTCCCTGCCCAGGTAACGTGCGGAAACGGCGGTGCCCCGCCTGCTTACCTCAGGCGGGGCACCGTCACATTTGGGTGATCACTGCCCGGTGTCGTCGTCGGGTGCGGAGATACCGCGCGGCTGGACGTCGCCGGGGTCCTTGCCGGGCGATGCGGGAATCCAGGTCTCGGGCGGGTTGTCGGCAAGCAGACGGACCCGGTTGCCGAACTCGTCAGGCAGGTAAACGGTGAGTCCTTCGCCGGGGACGTGCGTCACGTGGGCCCACGCCTCTCCGTGCTCGGGGGTGACGTCGACGACGGCGTTGCTGGTGATCCACACTTGGCCTTCGGCTGACTTGCCGATGCTGGCCGGGGTGCGGCCGATGTATCCCATCGGGTTGCGTACGACGATCACGAATCCGGCGTTGCCCGCGTGGTTGGCGACGTCTTGCACGGTCATGAGTTCCGACCGGTACCGAGGCATGGGCCCCAGCTCGGGCTTCTTCTTCCGCCAGAACGGCATGAGAGGCGTCCTCACTTCTCTACGTTGCCGATGGCAGCCTCAAACACGGGGATCAGGTCGGGGTTGATCTCGTAGCCCTCGACCTTGCCGAAGCCGGGACCTACGCCCGTCACCGGCTGCTTCATCGCCTCGGGCCAGCGCCTGAGCGTCTTGCCGCGCTGGAGGATGCGGCTGAGCGGAGCGCTGTGGCCGCGCAGGCTGTCGTCGGGCTTGTCCCGGAGGGCGTCGGCGGGAACGTGACCCCCGCGCCGAACGGCTTCCTTGACGATGCGTCGGGCTCGGGCGGGGAGCATTCGGTAGTACTGGGTGGCGCGCTCCTCGGTCCAGGAGGTGTCGGCCTCGACGTCCTGGGCGTGTTCGGCGAGGAGGGCGAGGAGCTTCGTCTGGAACTCGGGTGTGGGTTCGTCCACGGTCAGAGTGATCCGCATGCGGTCTCCCGTTATGACTGACGAGAATGAACCTGATTCTAACGAAGACGGTAGCGCGGCCGCGCCCGTCCCGTCACTGGTTTATTCGCGTTAGATCCACGGGAGTTGGGGCATGCTGCGCCAAAGGGCTGTCCTTCCTGGTTCCCGAGGCGATCGCGCAATACTTGCCGATGACGAGGCGCTCCGCCCGTAGGCGTAGAGGACGTTGCGGTGATCGAAGTCCGTGATGCCGTCCGGGGCGTCGTAATACGTGTGCTCGCCCACGGCGATGTTCGGCGACGGGACCAGCGGCTTGAGGAACACCACGCGTTCGTGAGCGGGCAGCGGGCAGCGGGTAGCGGGCAGCGGGCAGCGGGTGCACGGTGGACGGGTCGGGGGACAGGCCGGGGCCCTTTGCGTGGTTGCGGGATGTCGCACACGGCCCTGGCGGGGCGTCGCCGGGCCAGGGTCGGATCACCCTGGCCCGGTGGGGCTTCAGAGGTTCTCGGGGCTGGGCGGGGTGACCCACTCGATGAACTGGACGATCACGCCGCTGGGGTCGGTGACCTGAAAGTAGCGTTCGCCCCAGGGCTCCTCGGCAGCGACATGGTGATGTCGACGCCCTCGGCGCGCAGCCGCTTCTCCCGGCCAAGGCGGTTGTTGTTGTCAACGGCCGCTCACGGATGCCTCGTTCGAGGTGGTGATCGCACCTGGATCGATGGAACGTTGCGGTGCCGCGGAGCCTTCCGCGGGCTTGGACCTCGCCAGCCACAGACCGGTGAACACGGCGGTGGCCAATGTGATGGCGCCAGCCGCGACGAAGGCGCTGTTGATGCCGGTCTCGAAGGAGGCGCCGCCGGATTGCCGAGTGCGGACGATGGCTCCGAGTACCGCCACGCCGAGCACCGCGCCGATCTGCCGGGTGGTGCTGCTGATGCCAGAGGCGAGGCCGCCTTCCTGCGGGCTGACCGCTTGGATGGCGGCTCCCGTCAGTGGGGACATGGTCAGGGCGAAGCCGATGCCGACGACTCCCAGCCGCCACCACACGTTCCCGTAACCGGTGTCGGCGTGCACCATACCCAGCGCCAGCAGTCCCAGGCCGGCCAGGGCCAGGCCGGTGGTGACCACGATTCGGAAGCCGTACCGGGCGGCGAGCCGGCCCGCGTACGGGCTGACGATCACCATGGCGAGTGAGGCGGGGAGGGTCTGCAGGCCGGCACGCAGGATCGAGCTGCCCTGTACGTACACGAAGAACTGGGAGAAGAAGAACGACGAGCCCATGAGCGCGAACCCCACCACGATCATGGCGGTGTTGGACACGGTGAACAGCCGCTGCCGGAACAACCGCAGCGGCAGCATCGGAGTGGACCGACGCGCTTCGACAGCGACGAAGGCGGCGAGGAGGATCGCCGCGGCGGTGAAGCTGCCCAGGATGACCGATGAGGTCCAGCCGCGGGCGCCACCCTCGATCAGCCCGTAGGTCAGTGCCCCCACCGCCAGAACGGACAGCACCGTGCCCGGGATGTCGATCGCGGGGGCGCTCGGATTGCGGGACTCGCCGAGGTGGCGCAGGCCGACCAGCAGCAGGACCACGCCGATGGGCAGATTGACCAGGAAGATGGCGGGCCAGCCAAAGGCATCTGTCAGCACGCCGCCGGCCACGGGGCCTGCGGCCAGACCGATTCCGCTGAATCCGGCCCACAGCCCGATCGCCTTGATTCGTTCTTGCGGCACGGGGTAGGCGGCGGCGAGCAGGGCGAGCGAGGCGGGGCTCAGCGCCGCGGCCCCGATGCCCTGCAGCACCCGGCCGGCGACCAGCCAGCCGAGCGAGGGCGCGAGGCTGCACAGCACCGACGCGGCGGTGAACACCACCACGCCGGTCAGGTACACCCGCTTGCGGCCGAACCGATCGGCGAAGATACCGCCGGACAGCAGCAGCATGGCGACCAGCAGTACATACGCGTCGACGATCCATTGCAGACCGGTCAACTGAGTGTGCAGCCGGTGCTGCATATCGGGCAGCGCCGCTCCAACAACCGTGTTGTCGAGCAGGACCATGAACTGGCCCAGGCAGGTCACCGTGAGCAGTGCGGCCCGGTTCGATCGACTGCCTACCACCGCATGCGATGCAGCCATGGGGATTCCTCTCAATCGTCAGTTGCGCCCGGCCACGGTTGACGCGGGTGGCGAAACACCTGAGCGCCCTAAAGCAGTCAGCGACTGCGTTAGGTGACTGTAAGGAGGGCAGCCTCACAAACGCAAGTCACGACTGCGTTAAGGTGGGATGCATGAACGAACGACAGCGAGCCCGGCGGCCCGGCGGGCGCAGCGCCCGCGTCGGCGCACAGGTACACCAGGCCGTCACCGACCTGATCAGCGAGCGCGGCTACGGCAACTTCACCGTCGGCGATGTCGCAGCCCGCGCGGGCGTAGCCGACAGCAGCATCTACCGCCGGTGGGGCAGCCTGGAAACCCTGCTCACCGACGTGGCGCTCACCCGCCTCAACACGCGGTCGCCGATGCCCGACACCGGGAGCCTGGCCGGCGACCTGCGCACGTACGCGGCCCAAGTGGCCCGCGAGATCACCGGACCCGACGGCCCGGCGGTGCTGCACCTGGCCGTCGCCCTGTCCAGCCACGGCCAGCAGGGCCTGCAGGCTCGTGACGACCTGCGCGCCGAACGCACCCGGCAACTGCAGTCCATGCTCGACCGCGCCCGCGAACGTGGCGAGCCCGCACCCGACGCGTTCGACGTGCTGGACCACATCCTGGCCCCGATGTATATCCGCGTCCTGTTCGGCATGGGCCCACTCACCCCGGACTACATCGACGGGCTGGTCGACCGATTGCTGTGACCTCAAACCGGTTCCCGTGATCAGCCCCTGGACGCGGTGCCAGGGCTCCGCGAGGTGCCCGCCGACACGCGCCCGGCCGGCCCAGGCATCCGGCCCGTGGCTGGCTCACGCGGCCTGGCTGACTCCGTCGTCGCCGCCGTCGCTCTGCGGCGCAGCGGGGCGTCGGAGACACCTCCCAGATGCGAAGACCTCTTCCGCTGGGCAGCCGAGGCTGACCGGGCGCAGGAGCCGCGATCCGCCCCTTGCCTACCCCGGCTGACACCGGCGGGGTAGGCAGACGGGCTTGGTGTTCAGGCGCTGCGTGGTGCGTGGTCGAAGAACCGGTTGTCGGTGTCGACGGGACGCCAGAGGGCAAGCGGCAGCAGCCGCGGACTTTCGGAGAAGCGAGCCTGCTCCAGCAGATGGCATCTCGGCGGCAGGCTCGGTTCCCGGTCACTGGCCCGTGACACCCGTAGCCGGACCGTCAACCTACGTTCGCCCCGGGGCGAACAGGCGGTCGGACCCTAGCGCCGTCCGCGCAATCCCTACTGCGGCTGCGTTCACCAGGGACGCACACTGCGCCGGCGCCACCGACCAGTCCGGCAGCGCAGTCAATCCATCGCTGGCCACACTCCGGAACCGCCGCCGCGCCTGCCTGAATAGCGGAGAGCAGGCGATGCCCGTAATGGCCGTGGCGCTCCGCTCGCTGCTCCTGGTCGGCTACTTCACGCGGCGACAGCCCAGACCTACGTCACTCCTGATCCGCCTTGGAGTATTCGGTGAAGTGGGGCGGTGCTGACGGCCCGCCCCCCCTGCGACGACATCCCTAGGTCGGCTGGGGCGGTGCCGTCATCGTCGAGTTCTGACCCTCTACGATCGATCGCCGCCGTGGCCGCAGATCCGGTGACGTCCGCCGTGCACTGCCGCGTACCCTGACGGGCGGGGCGCGGCGGCGGCCCGATCGAGTCGCGCGATCGCGGCCCGGCCCGCCGATGAGTGTGCATCGTGAACGACCCGGCCGCCCACCAGGGTCAGCTTTACACGGGTGTCACTGATGTCCTCTATCGGGCATTCTGTAATATCACGGTCAAGCACGATCAGATCTGCAGCCAGGCCCGGCCGGACCGTTCCCGTAAGCCGATCCATGCGGAGCTGCCATGCCGTTCCGTGTGTGTGCATCCGTAGCGCCGATGTACGGCTCAACCCCTCCAACTCCCGGTAGAGCGGCCCCTCGCCCTCCGCGCCTGTGCGGTCGATCGCCGTACGGATCTGGTTCCACACCTGCAGCGGGTCCACCGGCCAGTCCGAGCCGCCCGAGAGTCGGGCTCCGTGCCTCTCCAAGGAGCGGGCAGGGTACATCCAGCGGTGACGTTTCGGCCCGATGTACGGCAGGAGGGCGTCCATTGTCCACACGTCCTGTTCCGCCCACTGGAGCTGCATGCAGGCCACCACATCCAGCGCGGCGAACCTCCCCAGATCAGCCGGATCCACCAACTGCAGGTGGGCGATGGTGTTCCGGGCATCGCGCAGCCCGGTCGTGCGCCGGGCGTACGCGTACCCGTCGAGCGCCGTACGCACCGCTCGGTCACCGAGCCCGTGCGCATGCATCTGCCAGCCGGCCCGGTTGAAGACCGAGGTCAGCCGCCCATAATCTCGCCCGGAGACATAGAGCTCACCCCGGTTGTCCGTCGGATGGCCGGAACCGTCCAAATAGGGCGCCAGGAGCGCCGCCGTTTGCGCCGGGTATTCGATCACCCCGTCCAGGAACACCTTGGCCGTCCCGAACCGCAGCCCAGGTACGTGGCGAAAAGAGCGCTGCAGCCCGCGTGCATACTCAAGCGCCGCAGCCGGGTCCTTCGCCAGGTCGGCATCGATCCTGATCGCGGGAACGATCCGCTGCGGCAACGCTTTTGCTTCCGTCAAGGTTTGATAGGTCGACAGTTCATTGCGTCCGACCATCGCGTCCATCATCGTGGTCACGCCGGAGGCCGCCGCCTGGGCAAGGACCCGGGAGCAGGCGGCGACCAGATCTGCCTCACTTGGCTCCGGGATGTGGCGAGTCACCAGTGGCTGGGCGTCGTCCTTGAGTACCCCGCTGGGCCGCCCGTCCGGTCCCTTCACGATCTTCCCGCCCACCGGATCGGGGGTCGCCGCGGTGATGCCGGCGATCTCCAGAGCACGGGCGTTGACCCAGATGTTGTGGCCGTCGCCCCCGAGGAGGGCGATCGGGCGGCGCGTCGGGAGGGCATCGAGCAGGGAGTGATGGGGGAGGCTGCCCTGCGGAAGGAGCCCGATCGGGTTCCAGTCCGAGACCACCAGCCAACCGTCGGGCTCCTGGTCGGCCGTGTCCTTGAGGAAACCGGTGAGGATCTCCTGGAGTTCCTCGGCCGTCGTCTCGGCGCCCTCCAAAGAGGGGCGAAGCGCGCGGTCGCCGGCGGAGAGTGGGTGTACATGACCGTCGTGGATGCCGCTCATCACGGTCGCCCCGCGCGCGTCGACGATCTCGGTGTTGCGTCCGATGAGACGGCGCAGGTCGCGGCTTCGGCCGACGGCGAGGATCCGGCCATCGTGTCCGACCGCCACTGCCTCGCAAGGTCGGCCGCCGGGGAGCCCGGTGAACACCCGTGCGTTATGAACGACCAAGGCTGCGGCACTGCGATGCGCGGCCGCTGCGGGGCCGGCCGCCGCACCCAACAGTCCGGCGGCCCCCGCGGCAAGCACGGTCCGCCGGACGAGCGAAGAAGTCATGACCACTCCAAAGGCTGTGCTGTATTGGCTGTGGCCGGACCCTCTTTGATTAACGCCGTAACCAGAACCCGTCCGCGACGACGGAATTCGTACGATGACGTCATGCCTGGGCCCACCCTCGCCGACATCGCTCGCGCCGCGGAAGTCTCCACCGCCACCGTCTCGCATGCCCTCAACGGCACTGGCCGGCTCACCGACTCCACACGCCGCCGGGTCCGCGAAGTGGCCACCACACTCGGCTACGGCTCCCAGCGGACTCCACGGACAGCGAACACCCTGGGCGTGGCCGTCACCACCTACGGCGGATCGGCCTGGAACTTCCTCGAAGTCCCCTACTTCGCCCGGCTGCTCACCACCGCCACCGCCACCGCGCACGCCCACGGCTACGCCCTGACGATCCTCCCCACCGCCTATGGAGCCGAGACGCCTTGGCACACTCTCACCGTCGACGGCATGCTGCTCCTCGACAGCCCCACCGACGACCCGGTACTACGTGCGCTGCGCGCCCGCGGCATCCCGCTCGTCTTCGACGGCCGCCCCATCGATCCGCGGCCCGGGGACGTCTGGGTCGACAACGACCACACCGCCACCACCCGCGAGGTCCTCGCTCACCTGGCCGCCTCGGGCGCCCGGCAGATCGCCCTGCAGGCCGGGTACGGTGACGAGCACTACACCCAGGCCGTCACCCGCGCGTACGAGCAGTGGTGCCACGAGCACGGCCGCACGCCCCAGGTTTTGGCCTTCGACCCGTACGACACGTCGGGCCACAGCTTCGACGCGGTCTTCACCGCCCGCGCCTGCGACGCTGTCTACACGGTCTATGACCCCGGCGGCCACCAGGTCCTGGCCGCAGCGGCCCGCCACGGTATACGGATCCCCGACGACCTCCGTCTCGTCTGTGTCAGCGAGGACCCGGCCTACGCCGAGACCGATCCGCCAGTGAGCACCGTGACCCTCAACCCCTCGACGATTGCCAAGACCGCGGTGACGGCCCTGGTCTCGCGGCTGTTGTCCACCGCCCCGCCGCCACCCCCTGGCGCTCTGACGGTCCCAGCAGTACTCCGCCCTCGCCGCTCCTCACACCGCCAGGCCCCGCCCAGCTCGATGTGACACTGCACGATCACGGGCGAGTGCGGGCGTGTCCGGGTTCTCCGGCCCGGGGGATCAATCGAATCGTGGTCGGCGCAAGATTGATCATGGTTCGGTGGTGGCCCCGAGGGCGTCGACACGGTTCGCGTACGCTACCCGCAACTCGGAGCGCGCCTGGCGCGCCATCGCAGTCGGTGGCGGGGGCGATGCCGGAGGGACGGCGGTGCCGTACGACACCGCCGCTCCCTTCACGTACGAGCCTCCGGGCCTCCCCCCTGATCACCAGGGAATCGCCTCATCGGGCGGCACGGCGGAACGATCTGTCCGTCGGGTCAGTCGCGGACAGCGCCGTTCTCGAGGCGCACCGTGCGTCCGCTGAACCGTCGTTCGAGCATGCGGTCGTGGGAGACGACGACCAGTGCTCCCGCGTAGTGCGACAGGGCCTCTTCGAGGTCCTCCACCAGCGCTGGTGACAGATGGTTCGTCGGTTCGTCGAGCACCAGCAGATCGACGGGGTCGTGCAGGAGACGGGCCAGGGCGAGCCGCCGGCGCTGGCCGACGGACAGCCTGCCGACCGGGGTGGCCAGATCCGAGGGCCGGAAGAGCCCCAGACCGAGGAGCGCCCCGCGGTGTCGCTCGAGATCGCCGGGCAGGCCCTCGCCGAACGCGTCCAGGAGGCTGAGTTCCGGCGCGGTGACCGGTGTCTCCTGTGGCAGCCAGCCGGTGCGCGCCGGACGCGTGCTCGTGCCCCGGTCCGGTTCCAGATCGCCGACCAGCACCCGCAGCAGGGTGCTCTTGCCCGCTCCGTTGGAGCCGGTGATCAGCACGCGCTCCATTGGGCGTACCTCGAAGTCCGGCACACGGAGTCGTTCCGCCACCTCGACCTGGTTCAGCCCGGCGACAACCGAGGTGGCTGTGGAGTCGCCGCCCACGATCCGAGGAGTGAAGCGCATCGGCTTCGGTGGGCGGGGGACCGGGTTCTCCTCCAGCCTGCGCAGCCGCTCTTTGGCGTTGCGCACGCGGGCTGAGATCTGCTTCTCCACACTGCGCTGATGACGGCCGTTCGTCCGGTCGGTATTGCTCCGTGGCCCGGCGGCCAGGTTGTCTGCCGCGGCGCGTACCAGTTCGCGTTGGCGGGCCAGATCCTCCTTCCACTCCTGGTGCTGCTGCTCCCAGCGCAGCCGCAGGGCCGCCTTGGCCTTCAAGTAGCCGGTGTAGCCGCCGCTGTGGCGGTGGACCGTGTGCCGCTCGGCGTCCACGTCCCACAGGGCCGTGGCCACCCGCTCCAGGAAGACGCGGTCGTGGGAGACGACCAGGATGGTGCCACGGTGGGAACGCAGGTGTTCCTCGAGCCATTCCAGCGCGGCCCGGTCCAGGTGGTTGGTGGGCTCGTCGAGCAGCATCAGCTGCGGTGCGGCGGCGAGCACACAGGCCAGCCCGAGCCGGGCCTGCTCGCCGCCGGACAGGCTGGTCAGCCGCCGGGTGGTGTCCACGGAGGCCAGGCCCAGACCGTGCAGGGCGGCCTGCACCCGGGCGTCGGCCGCGTAGCCGTCCCGGGCCTCGAACGCTTCCGTGAGATCGCCGTACTCGGCCAGCAGGTCAGCGAGTTCGTCGCCGTCCGCCTCGGCCATGGCAGCCTCGCAGCGGCGCAGTTCGTGCTCCAGCGTGCGCAACTCGGCGAGGGCGTGGTCGATGGCGTCCTGCACCGTGCCGTCCGGCGCAAGTTCGAGGGTCTGCGGAAGGTAGCCGGTACCGCCGGGCGCGCGCACCAGCACCCGGCCCGCGTCGGGCTTGTCCAGTCCGGCGAGCAGGCGCAGCAGGGTGGACTTGCCGGAGCCGTTCTCTCCGATGATGCCGATGCGTTCGCCCAGGGTCACGGACTGGTGCACCCCGTCCAGTAGACGGCGGGTGCCGCGGGCGTGCTGGATGTCGTCCAGTACTACCTGGAAACCGCTCGGCGACGGAGTGCTCGGTTCCGGTCGGCGTTCCTCGATGAGCGAGGTGCCGGTGTTCGAAGGGGACGAGTGAAGAAGGCCGTTCGTAGAAGAGGAGTTGCGCATGGATTCGCACGCCGTTTCATCCGAGGTCCGAAAGAGTCGACCGAGGGGGAGTACTGCTCGAACGGGGGCCGGAGGCAGGCATGACCGCATGGCGCAAGACAGGAGATTGTCGTGAATGCCAGTGCGGGGCTTGAACGGCGGAAGAACGGACCGCTGGAGAAGCGGCACTCGCCGTGCCTGTGGCGCCCGGAGCTGGAACTGCCCGGGGGACGGCGTCAGATGTAGTAGAAGCCTGCGGCGGCGAAAGAGATATTCACGGCATGAGATCTTAGCAGAGTGCTGTCGGGTGGACGAGGTGATATGTGGGAGGACTCCAGCCAAGTGACGTTCGTCCAGCGGCAGTTGGCGCTGATGCCGTCAGCGCTTCAAAGAGCCGTTATCGTGCGCTGCGGATCTTGAGAACGTATGCCGCAGTAAGTGCGACGGCACGGTCTTCGTCATGTGACAGATCAGCAAGGGCACGTGACGTGGTGATTCCCGGGATCTCCGCGAGCGCCTGTGTCAGCCGTCGACGTGCAGGCGCCTCAACGGTGCCGCGGGCGAGGCGGTCAACGAGCCTGGTGGCTATCTGATCCGCCAACGCGGGATCACTCGCCAGTACGCTCAGCGCGTCGGCCGCGTCGACCTCGTTCGTCTCCTCGACGACCATATCGATGAGCGTCGGAACCGCGTCGGCTACTCCACGTGTGCCAAGCGCCAGAGCTGCACACCTGCGGACCACGATGTCGGGATTCGTGATCGCGTCCTGCAGCAGTGCTGTCGCCTCACTGTTCGGAATCTCCGCGATGGACTGGACGGCACGTTTCCGTACCTCGGCCACTGGTGAGCCGAGGCCCTCCGCCAACAGTGCCACACCACCGTCGTCCGACTGCGCCAAAGCCCACCGAAGGGCTCCGGCGACGATCGGGTCCGTCTCGCTCAGCGCTGCCTCGACCAGAGCTTCCACCGGCACCGGAACCGCCTCGACCGAGGACAAGGCCGCGCGCTGGCGCTTCCCGGCGCTCTCCGACTTCAACGCCTTGAGGAGTGAGACGGTCTGGAGGACGTCCTCCCAGCCGGTGGGCTCAGCGGCACCGATCCGACAGAGTCGCGTGAGCAGCTCCGTCTCGCCTGCGATACGTTCTCGCGTCTGGCGGATGAGGTCGTCGACAAGCTCTGAGGGCGTGAAGCCGGGTTCATCGAGCGCACGACTGACTTCACGCAGCGACAGCCCCAACGACCGCAGGCTCTCGATATGGAAGATGCGCCGGACGTCCTCGCTGGAGTACTCGCGATAGCCGGCATCGGTACGACCCGTTGGCCGCACCAGGCCGAGCGATTCGTAATGCCTGAGCATGCGGGCACTGACCCCGGACCGTCGTGCCACATCACCGATCAACACCGCCTGTCACTCCTTCCTGGCCGGTCGTGCCGAGGGCTACGACACGCTTCGCCTCCTCGATCGCGAACTCGAAACCGGCATCCGGATCGCGCAACAGCCGTTCCGTGGCGATCGCGTGCTCGCGAACGCGAGGGTCGAGATCCATCATCGCAGCGCGCAGAGTCGGCGTAATCACCTCACCGAGTGCGACCAGCGCCCGGCTGAGGCTCAGCTGCGTCTCACGCTCGCCGCGCCCGAACTGCGTCGACAACGTCGTCGCCAGCTCGGGTTCTTCGCCTTCGGGCACGAGTACGACCGCCGCCCGCCAGGCGCTCCGCGCCACCTCGTCTTCAGCGTCGGACAGAAGCGCCTTTGTGATTGCCGGCCACGCTTGACGGTCCCCGATCTTGGACAGCGTGTGCAACGCCTGGCTTCGTGCCTGCGCACACTCGGAGCGGACCTCATCCAGCAGCTTGGGCACCGTCATTGACGCCGAGTGGCGGGTGAGTGCCCACGTAAGCATTTCGCGCACGTGGAATTCGGGTTCGATCGCGCATCGTTCGATGAGCTTGCCGACGAACCGCCGGTCAGGGTCCGTGCCGGCCGCCAGCGCTGCGCGCAGCCGCACTGACGAGAGGCCGTCCTCAAGCCCCTTGAGAACTCGAAGCGTGTTCGTGTCCTGTTCCAGCATGGTCATCGGGACCACCTCCTTGACACAGTGAAGACCTTGTCACTGTGTCAAGGTCAAGCGGGCCCTCCCACTGGGTCGGCAGCCGAGGATGCCGCGGAGGCATTGCGGGAACGGTCACCACCCGGTCCGCCCGCCAGACCAACGTCCGCGGGCGGCAGAGCCGGTCGGGCCGGTCGGCCCTCAGGTCCCGGTCGACAGGTTCCGGTGGACGGGTGGCCGCCGACTCCGGGATCCGCCGAGATTCGCCGGGATCGGCTCGTTGTTGCGCCGGGCGGCACGGTTGGCGAGCGAAGTCACCCGGTTGACGAGTCGCGAGTCAAGGCGTTCGCACGCGTCGACTCCCGAGAGGCCGGGTACCGGCCCGCTTCCTTCGTCGGCCGACGGCAGTAGCCGGTCGACGAGGGAGAGGATCCGGCCGGTGGTGGCAGGAGCCAACCCGTGCAATCGTATGGCGGCCTTCGCGGCCGGAGTCAGGACGACTTCGGGACGGCCGCGTTCGGCGGCTCGCACGACCGCTCGAGCCGCGCGCTCCGCGTTCATGGACAGTAGAGGCATGCCCGCACCGGTAGCGAACCACGCGTACTCCCGCTCGGCCTTCCCACCGAACCGCGCGGCGAAGTGGGAACCAGTGCGCATCAGCCCCGGGAGCACAGTGGTGACCCTGATACCGGCGGGGGCCAGCTCCGCTCGCAGGCCCTCACTGAATCCGGTGGCCGCGAACTTCGCCGCCGCATAAGGCAGCAGATGCGGGACGGCGATGCGACCTCCGAGGGAGGTGATGTTGACGATCCGGCCGGTCCCGCGCGACCGCATCCCCGGCAGCACGGCGAGGGCCATCCTCAGCTGCGCGAAGAACATCACCTCCATGGCCTCGCGGAAGTCCTGCTCGGTCATCGTCTCGATCGGCCCGACCTGGATGTTCCCCGCGTTGTTGACGAGGACGTCGACGCGGCCGTAGGACTCCTGGGCAGCGGCGACCAAACGGTCGGGCGCCGTGCTGTCGGTGAGGTCGGCCACCATCGAGTGCACCTGGCCGCCCATGGCACGTAGTTCTTCCTCGGCTCGATGCAGTTCGTCGGCGTCCCGGGCGCAGATGAGCAGTCGGCATCCCCGTCCGACCAACTCGCGGGCGATGAGCAGCCCAAGTCCTCGCGACCCGCCTGTGACCAGTGCGGAGAGCCCGTTCAGTGGGCTTTTCACGGTGCCCATTCTTCCGCTCCCTTCGCTTGTGTACGACCGTGTTGCACGCGTGACGGAGGGGAGGTGAGACGGCGCCAGGACTCCTCGCAACTGCTCTGCCCGTCTGCCGTCTCTCCGTCCCCGTCAGCTCAACAGTCGTGCGGCCACCGTCAGGTCCGACACCAGCCCGGCGTACAGCTCCGCCCGGTCCGCGTCGTCGGCCCGCAGGATGGCGGACGGATGGATGGTGGCCACCAGCGTTCCTTCGCCCGAGTCACCGTCGAGCGACGGCATCGGCTGGGGCACCCCACGCTCCTTGGACACACGGAACGAGGAACCGAGCAGCGCTTTGCCCGCGGTAGCGCCCAACGCGACCACCACATCGGGCTCGACGAGTCGTAGCTCCGCGGCGAGCCAGGGTCGGCACGCGGTCATCTCGCGCAGGCTCGGCGGCTTGTGGATACGACGTTTGCCGCGGGGCGAGACCTCGAACTTGAAGTGTTTGACGGCATTGGTGACATACGTTTCGGTGGGGTCGATCCCTGCCTCGTCGATCGCCCGCATCAGCACGCCGCCCGCCGGGCCGACGAACGGCTGTCCTCTGCGATCCTCCTGGTCGCCCGGTTGCTCGCCGATGAGCATCACGCGGGCCGATGCGTCGCCCGAGCTGAACACCGTCTGCGTGGCCCTCTGGTACAGCGGACAGCCGCGGCAGCCCGCCGCTGCCTCGCGCAGCGTGCGAAGATCCGCGTCCTCGGGGACATACGGGCCGGCGTCGTAGTCCTCGGGCCCGTGAGAGCGCTTTGGATGTGCCACGTTCGTCTCCGCATGAGTGCGTCAGAGCCTGACCGGGCGGGTACGCGGAAGGGGCCGGTCACCTAGTCACGGGCCTTGCGGGTGCGGGACCGGTTCTCCTTGCGGATGGCTTCCAGAAGCCCGGCCTTGTCCATCCTTGAGCGACCGCTGATGTCAAGCCGTTTGGCCGTGTCGTACAGGTGCTGCTTCGAGGCCTGCTCGTCGACTCCTTCTCCGCTGCGCCCACCCACCTGCCGTGGGCGTGCCGACTGCGGGTCGGAGGGGCCGCGACGCCCCTTCTCCTTGCGCTCCCAGTGGTCGCCTGTTTTCTCGTAGGAGTGCTTGAGTGCGCCGTAGGCGACGCGGTGGGCCCGTTCGCCCTCGCCGTACTGCTCCACCGCGGAGTCGTGGGCCTTGATCCATGTGCGCTGCGCAGCCTTGGGCGAGCGTTGCAGCGTCGACGGGAGTTCTTCGCGTCCCGGCACAGCACTCACCTCCTCGTCGTCGGCTGAGGTCCGGGTGCCCGTGTTTCCGTGACGGAAACGGACACATGGCGTCGTCGGCGTCCGAACTCGGTGTGCGCCGCTTCGGTCGCGCCTCAGCCGACGTAGCGGCGGGCGCGGGAGGACTTCTGTGGTGCCTCCAGCAGGCGTGTGATCATGGTGATGCGGTCCTCAGCCACATCGATCGCCCCGCTGTGGTCGTCCGGGGTTTCGTCCGTCCCTCTGGGCGGGCGAGCTGCGCCCGCCCGCCCTTTCTCACGACATCACGTCGGTGGTCACTCCTCACCGAAGACGGCCTTGCTCACCTCGGCCGGGTTCTCGTAGGTCTTTTTCCGCAGGTGGGAGAGTTCTTCTGTGATCTCCTTGGAAGCGTGGTTGCGTTTGGCGCACTCCACCAGCGATTCGCGGTCGGTCGGGTAGTCGGTTCCCGAGAGGGCCTTCTGCAGATCGACAGGGCTCACGCGTGCCATGCCTACCTCCCGATGTCGTCGAAGATCGTCACAGCTTCCGACAGTTCTGGGGTACCCCCGGCGGGGCAGACCAGTCGCCGTATCTCCCTTGATTTCCTGACTGCTGTCCTTGTTTCCCGGTTGCGCGGGGCCGCGCGCCGGAGGGCTCCCGGTAATTCCCTGATTCTCTTCCGGGCGCGTCCGGGTGTGTGGATCCGGTTCGCACGGGTACGCGGCAAAAGGACCTGGAGAACGCTCTCATCTCGGATTCGCCCCCAGGCGCGGTAAGGAGGCCCAGGGGACGTGACTTCCGGCGGATGAGGAGGACATGATGGCCGGAACCCATGAAGAACTGCCGGACGAAGGTCTCTCCGTTCCGGAGGACACCCGGATGGCTGCCGGTGCCACACCGCCCGCCGAGTCACACTTTTCCGAACTCGGCCCTCCGCAGGAAGCCCCGCGGAGGGGCTGGCGCCCGACACCCATGACACCGGTCCTGGTGGTGTTCGTCCTCGTCCTGCTTCTGGTGGTGGCGCTGGCGATCTGGAAGGCCGTGGGGTGAGGACGCGTACCGGCCGTAGAGGAAGGGGTGAGCCAACGCCTGCTTCCTGATGGCGTCTTCGACGGCGGTGACGTCGGTGTCCCGCGTCGTGCGCTACCACGACAGCTCTTCGCTCGCCGACATGAAGGAGCCAGCATGACTTCGGAAGCCTCGAGTTCCCAGCCGCGGAACCACGACGACAAGGACCGGCAACTCGACAGCTTCCGCGCGGCACCTGAGTCCGACGCCCTTACCACGGACCAGGGAGTGCGGGTCGACGACACGGACAACGCATTGCGCGCCGGTGAGCGCGGCCCAACGCTGCTGGAGGACTTCCACAACAGGGAGAAGCTCACTCACTTCGACCACGAGCGTATTCCGGAGCGAGTCGTGCACGCCCGTGGCTCCGGGGCGTACGGCCACTTCGAGCCGTACGAGTCGCTGGCCGAGTACACATGTGCGGACTTCCTCCAGGAGCCGGGGCGTAGGACTCCGGTGTTCGTGCGCTTCTCCACCGTTCAGGGCCCGCGCGGCTCGGCGGACACCGTGCGGGATGTGCGTGGCTTCGCGACGAAGTTCTACACGCGCGAGGGCAACTACGACCTGGTGGGCAACAACTTCCCGGTGTTCTTCATCCAGGACGCCATCAAGTTCCCGGACTTCGTGCACGCGGTGAAGATGGAACCGCGCAACGAGATGCCCACCGGTGCCTCCGCGCACGACACCTTCTGGGACTTCTGCTCGCTGCAACCGGAGTCCACCCACATGCTGATGTGGTTGATGTCCGACCGGGCCATCCCGCGCAGCTTCCGGATGATGCAGGGATTCGGTGTACACACCTTCCGGCTGGTCAACGCCGCTGGTCGCGGGACGCTCGTCAAGTTCCACTGGAAGCCGCTGCTCGGTGTCAACTCGCTGGTGTGGGACGAGGCGCAGATCGCGGCCGGCCGGGACCCCGACTTCAACCGCCGGGACCTGTGGGACGCGATCGAGTCGGGCAACTACCCGGAGTACGAACTGGGTGTGCAGTTGGTGGCCGAGGAGGACGAGCACGCCTTCGACTTCGATCTCCTGGACGCCACCAAGATCATCCCCGAGGAGCAGGTGCCGGTGCGGCCCATAGGGCGCATGGTGCTCGACCGCAATCCGCAGAACTTCTTCGCCGAGACCGAACAGGTCGCCTTCCACACCGCCAACGTCGTTCCCGGCATCGACTTCACCAACGACCCGCTGCTCCAGGGGCGCAACTTCTCCTACCTGGACACCCAGTTGATCCGGTTGGGCGGCCCCAACTTCTCCCAACTGCCGGTCAACAGGCCCGTCGCCGACGTCAACACCAACCATCGTGACGGCTACGGCCAGCAGGTCATACAGCCCGGGGACAGCTACTTCCCGAACTCGCTGAGCGGTGGCTGTCCGGCGCACGCGGGGGCGGGCGAACTGAGCGGTGTCTTCCGGCACTACCAGGAGCAGGTGGCGGGCGAGAAGATCCGGGTGCGCAGCGAGAGCTTCAAGGACCACTACAGCCAGGCCACGTTGTTCTGGAACAGCATGTCCGACTGGGAGAAGGCACACATCGTCGAGGCGTTCCGGTTCGAACTGGGCAAGGTCGTCTCCGGTGAGGTGCGCGAGCGCATGGTGGCGAACCTGGCCCAGGTGCACGGCGATCTGTCCAGCGCTGTGGCGGCGGGCCTGGGACTGCCGGCCCCGCAACCGGCATCCGCCATCCCGACCTCAGCGTCGCCGGCGCTGAGCCAGGAGAACCTCGCCGGCGACGGTGGCATCAAGACGCGCAAGGTCGCCGTGCTGGCGGCGGACGGCACCGATGTGGAGTACGTCGAAGCGGTGCGCGGCAAGCTGACCGAAGCGGGAGCCGTGGTCGAGGTCCTGGCGGCCAACGAGGGCAGCGTGCACGGCGACGACCGTGCGGTGCTGGACGTGGACCGAGCCCTACCGACGATGGGGTCCGTGCTGTACGACGCTCTGCTGGTACCCGGGGGCAAGCAGGCCGTGCAGACCCTGTTGGCCGACCCCGCCGCGGTGCGGTTCGTGGAGGAGAGCTACCGCCACGGCAAGGCGCTCGCGGTCCAGAACGAAGGCGAACAACTGCTGGTCGCCGCCAGGGTGCCGCCCGAGGTGATGAGTTCTTCCGGGGCCGAGCAGGGTGTGGTCAGCGGTGACAGCGCCGAGGAGGTCGCCGACGCCTTCGTCTCCGCGATCGGACGGCACCGCTTCATGCGGCGTCCAGGTCTGATCAATCCGGGAGCCGTCGACTGAGCGGAGCGCGACCAGTCCGCCGCTTCGTCCGTCCATGTGACGGCAGACACATCAAGGGGGACAGCCGGTCGGCCGCGTGCCGACCGGTTTCTCGCTGCGTGTGAGCAACCGCACTTCCCCTGCCAAGCCCCTTTGTTCGACGGGAGATTGGAGCGGTCCGCGCACTGCCGACGCGCAGTGCGCTCTTCCGGTGCCCGGCAGGCGTCTGTGAGACTTCCGGCAGACCCCTGCCGCTCTCACCGCCGAGAGCCGCGCGAACGCCTCACCGACGTGCCGCCGCGTCAATAGCGCCGACCGGGATACCGCCTAGTGCCAGCCGTTGAACCCAGCTCTGTCCAGCCGACCACAGACCTCCCCGAAGACAGAAAGTCCGCGGTCGACCGCCCGGAACGTTCACCCTGGCGCTGCCTGCGCAGTCGCAGCATGCGCTGGTGGTCCACGGCGAACCTGTTCTCCAACCTCGGCACCTGGATGCAGCTGACCGTCCAGAACCTCCTGGTGCTGCACCTGACCGGTTCGGCCGCGATGACCGGACTTTCGCTGTCCGTCCAAGCGGCCCCCGGCCTGCTGGTGGGACCGCTCGGGGGCGCCGTTGTCGACGCCTGGCCGCGCAAACTGACGGCGGCGGTCAGCCAGGCGGTCTTGGGCGCGATGGCGTTCACCACCGCCGCCCTGGTGGCATTCAACATGCTCAGTGTGCCGGTGCTGATGGTGATGGCCGCGATCACGGGCCTGGTGGCGACGGTCGACGGACCGGCCACCTCACTGCTGGGTAATGATCTGGTGCCGGAGAGTGATGTTCCCTCCGCCATCGCGCTGGGTTCCGTGGTGCACAGCGTCGGGCGCCTGGCCGGAACCGCGCTCGCGGGAGTCACCATCGCGGTGGTCGGGCAGGCCGGGGCCTATGTCGTCAACGGGCTGTCGTTCCTGTTCGTCTCCGCGGTGATCCCCTTCCTGCGCCCGGCGGCACGGGAACGGCAGGTCCTGCCGACCACACCGCTGAGCGGGAGCGCGCCCGCCGAGCCGAGCATGGGGCTGCGTGAGGGGCTGGCGTTCTTCGTCCGCCGCCGTCGACTCCTCGCGCTGGCGGTGATCACGGCGGTCAGCGCCGTACTGGGTCGCAACTACGCCCTGACGCTGGCCACGCTCGTCACCGGTCCCCTGCACGGTGGACCGGCGGCCTACGGCCTGGTCTCCACCGTCCTGGCGGTCGGCGGCACCGCCGGTGCGGTGCTCGCCGGGCGGCTGCGGCGTCCCTCGGTCCGGCTGGTCGCGCTCATGGCGGCCGTCGGTGGTCTGCTGCAGGTCGTCGTCGGGTGCGCCCCGCTGCTGCTCCTGGTCCTCGTGGTGGTCGTCCCGATGGCGATCGTGGAGTCGGTCTCCGACACCGCGGCAACCACGATCCTGCAGCTCGATCCGCCCGCGCACATGCGAGGCCGGGTCCTGGGCGTGTGGAACAGCATCAGCACCGGCTGGGGACTCGCAGGCCCGCCGGCGCTCGGTCTGCTCATCCAGGTCGCGGGTGCGCGTGGCGCGCTGATCGCGGGCGGCCTGATCATTGCGGGCGTGATCGGCGCGGGTGCCTTGGCCCACGGCCGCCGCGAGCGCGTATCGCCGGTACCGACTCGAGCGGCGTTCCTCACCGCGTCCTAGGCGCAACGGCCCGAAGGTCGCGTTCCAGCCAGGTCGGCACGACCCTTCGGCGCAGCAGCGCGCTGGGCAGTCGGCACAGTGCTTCGGTCAGGGCCTGACGAGCCTGGGGATCCCGGAGAGCGTCGCGAGCCGCGCGTGCGGTGAGCGCGGCGGCGCACGACCAGGACCTGCGCAGGTAGGCCGTCAGAAGTTCGTTGCGGCGAACGCGTGCCGCTCGGCCCGGGCGGGGGCAGTCGCCGGGGTCGTGCCGGGCGGTGATGTGTGGGCAGTGGGCGACCCCCCAGCCGCGCGCGGTCAGATCGATGGCCAGCAGCGCCTCCTCACCGCCGAAGTGCAGCAGCGGATGGAAACCTCCGGCGTCCACGAACGCCGCCCGGCGCACGATGCTGGCGCAGGCGAGGAAGCCGAGTACGGAAGGGCCGGGCAGGTCGGGTGCGGTGCCGAGAGGGGAGGAGGCCAGCACGGCATTGAGGGGGTCGGGCTGCTCGCCGGTGCCGACGTGGATGGCCGCCGCCAGCAGACCGAGCCGCGGATGGGCGTCGAAGGTGGCGACAGCACGAGGCAGGGCGTCCGGCTCCCACCACGAGTCGTCGTCGCTGAACGCCACGTAGCGGCTGTCGAGCAACGCGACGCCGTGATTGCGGGCGACAGCTCCCTCGTTCCGGGACAGTCTCAGTAGCCGCACGTCGGGGAAGGCGGCACCGACCGCCGCCGACGTCCCGTCGGTGGAGGCGTTGTCCACCACCATGATCGGCGGCCGACCGGGTAGCTCGTCCAGCCGGTCGAGCGTGGCCAGCAACTGGGCCCGCCGGTTGCGTGTGATCACCACGATGCCGACGTCGGGGCGTTGCCGGGATGTGCCCGTCATCAGTCGCCCCCGGCGGTCGGTCGCGGCACGCGAAACGGACCGGACGGCAATGCGTCCACGGCATCCAACACCTCGTCGACGGTGATGCGTAGGAGTCGTTCGTCCGGCCGCTGCCCGTGGGCGTCCCCCGGACGCCCCTCGCCGTCCGGATCGCCGTGCCACAGCACCCGATGGGGCCCGTCGGCGGGCGGTCCCCAAAGCCGTGGATGGACCGGACCGAAGAGCACCACAGACGGAGTGCGCAGCGCGCTGGCCAGATGGGCCAGCCCGGTGTCTCCTACGACGACCGCCGTGGCGGCGCTGATCAGCGCCGCCAACTGGTTGAACGGAATGCCCCGCTCCCCACCGACCACGCTTCCGTCCGGCAGCCCCGCCCGGGTGGCGACGGAGTGCGCCAACGGCGCTTCCGCCGCGCCCGCGGTGATGACGACGCGATGGCCGCGGCGATGGAGCGCGTGCGCCACCGCAGCGAACCGCTCGGCCGGCCAACGGCGGGCGGCTGCCTCCGCGCCAGGGTGGACCACGATCGCTCCCGGCGCTGACGTTCTCGCCGGGGGAGACGCGATCACGAGGTCACCAGGGTCCGCTGGGATGCCGTACCACTCCAGCAGACGGCACCAACGAAGCCTTTCGTGCTCGTCGGGATGCCAGGGCGGTCCACAGGGCTCGGCGTAGGCGAGCAGTGCCGACGGGCGTAGGGCTCTCAATGGCAGACAGCTCAGGGGGCCGTTTCCGTGCAGGTCGACGGCGATGTCCGGGGGGTGGCCGTCCCAGGACAGCCGGCCCGGAACCGAGCGTTCCGGTGCCGTGGTCGGCAGCAACCGATGGACGGTCCCGGTGAGGGCGACCGCGTCGGCCAGTTCGAGCGGACACGCCAGGGTGATGCGGTGGTCCGGCAGGCGGTGCCGCAGGGCGCGCAACGCGGGCACCGCGGCCAGCAGGTCGCCGAGACCGAGCGCCCGAAGCACCAGGACCTGACGCACGGGTGGGCCTTCGGGCCCACCGCGGGCCATCGCGATCAACGCGCTACTCGTTTCGTACCGCGGCGGCGGCGGCGCGCAGGGCGAGTTCGGTGGTGGAACGGCCGTCCACGTACGGCAGGACCAGAGCCTGGCCGCCCCAGGCGCGCAGGATCCCGGCCTCCGGCAGCGCTTCCGCGGTGTAGTCTCCGCCCTTCACCCAGACATCGGGTTTCAGTTTGCGCAGCAGTTCGTTGGGCACGTCCTCGTCGAAGACGGCCACCGCGTCCACACAGCGCAGCGCACCGAGCACTCGGGCACGGTCCGCCGCCGGCACCAGTGGTCGTCCCGGCCCCTTCAGGCGGGTCACCGAGGCGTCGCCGTTCACACACACGATGAGGCAGTCGCCTGCCCTGCGCGCCGACTCCAGCAGCCTCACGTGTCCCACATGCAGCAGGTCGAAACAGCCGCCCGCGGCGACGACGGTTCCTCCTCCAGCACGCACCGACCTCGCCAGGGCGAACGGATCCGCGATATCGGCTACCGACCCGGCCCGCGTCAGCCGCGGCGTGCGCCACAGCGCAGGATTCCCGGCGCCGCCCTGTGCGACGAAGTCCGTGGCGGCGGTCACCGCGCACTGCACCGCCTCCTCGATCAGCCCTCCGTCAGCCAGCGCCGTACCAGCGGTGGCGGCGAAGCAGTCACCGGCACCGCACGGATCGCCCGCCACCTGATGCCGGACGGGCAGCAGCATGGGCGACGCGCTGCCGCGGCTGAGCAGCGCACCACGCTCACCCAGGGTGATGACCACGGCGGCCGCCTGCCAGCGGTCGCACAGGGCGTCGGCGCGGTCGGCGTACTGACGCAGCAGGTTGCCGTCGGCGACGGCCACCAGATGCTCGGTGAAGGCACGCGCCTCCACGGCGTTGGGGGTCGCCAGGCGCACTCCGGGTACCGGCGCGCCGCCGCGCGGATGCGGATCCCAGACCATCGGTACCCGCTGGGCGGCTTCGGTGAGCAGCGCTCTCAGAGAGCCGACGGTGCCCTGGCCGTAGTCGGACACGAGCACGGCTCCGGCGCCCGCGATCGCCTGGCGTGCGGCTTCCGTCGGCTCGCCCGGAGTGCCTCCACCGTCGTCGAGCCGCGTCAGCGGCCTGCCACTCGCCCTCACCCGGGTCTTGACCGGGACGGTGCCGTGCAGCGGGAACTCGACGATCCGGACACGGTCGGCGAGCAGGGTACGCAACTCGTCGTCGGCTTCGCTCCGGCCCAGCGCCGTGACCAGGACGACCTCGCGCCCGTCGTGAGCGGCGAGCGCCGCGGCCAGGCCCGCACCCCCCGGCCGGGCCTGTACGCCATGGACCTCCACCACCGGTGCCGGGGCGTCGGGGGCGAGTCTGGTCGCCTGCCCGTCGATGTCGCGGTCCAGCAGCGCGTCACCCACGACAACCAGCGGCCGTTTCGTCATCAGTGACTCCCCGGGTGCAGGAGGATCTTGGTCGCACCGTCCGCCTTCTTCTGGAAGATCTCGTACGCCTTGGGGGCGTCCTCCAACGGCATGTGGTGGCTCGCGAACGTGTCCACGCCCAGGGGGTCGGCGTCGGTGAGCAGAGGGAGGATCTCGTCGGTCCAGCGGCGGACGTTGGCCTGACCCATGCGCAGCTGAAGCTGTTTGTCGAACATGGTCATCATCGGCAGCGGATCGGCGGTACCGCCGTAGACCCCGCTGACCGAGATCGTCCCGCCTCGGCGCACCATGGCGATGGCCAGGTGCAGCGCGCTCAGCCGGTCCACTCCCGCCTTCTGTGTCAGCCACGCCGCCCAGCTCTGGGGGAGCAGCCCGACCGCCGTCTGCGCCAGGGCACCCGCGTGGCCGCCGGATGCCTCGGTTCCCACTGCGTCGATGACCGAGTCGGGACCGCGGCCCGAGGTGAGGTCCCGGACCGCGTCGACCAGTTCTTCTTGACTGTCGAACGTTTCCAGGTCGAGGACGGTCACGCCATCACGTCGGCAGCCGTCGAGCCGTTCAGGGACACGGTCCACACCGATGACGGTGGCCGCGCCGAGGTGGCGGGCGACCCTGCAGGCCATGCGGCCGATCGGGCCCAACCCCAGGACGGCGAGCGTGCCCCCCTCGGGCAGCCCGGCGTACTGCACGGCCTGCCAGGCGGTGGGCAGAACGTCCGACAGATAGACGAACCGGTCGTCGGGCGGCCCGTCCGGGACCTTGATCGGTCCGAACTGGGCCTGCGGAACTCGGAGGTACTCGGCCTGCGCGCCGGGTACCGCGCCGTAGAGCTTGGTGTAGCCGAAGATCGCGGCCCCCATCCCCTCCGCCTTGACCTGCGTGGTCTCGCACTGGGTCGGGAGCCCCTGACTGCACATGAAGCAGCTGCCGCACGCGATCTGGAACGGGACCACGACCCGGTCGCCCGCCTTGAGGGCGGTTACCCCGGAGCCGACTTCTTCCACGATGCCCATCGGCTCGTGTCCCAGGATGTCGCCCTCGGTCATGAAAGGGGTGAGCACCTCGTACAGGTGCAGATCCGAGCCGCACAAGCCGCTCGACGTGATACGTACGATCGCGTCCAGCGGTTCCTCGATCATGGGATCCGGGACCGAGTCCACCCGGACATCACGCTTGCCGTGCCATACGGTTGCCCGCATGGTGTCACCTCCCGTCTGCGCTTGTCGGACCTGGTCGACGGTTCGAGTGGCTGTTGAGTGGGCGTACCGAGACGCTCTCGTCGGTTGTGGCGCCGGCCACCGCCGCGTCGAACGACTCGCAGAGCAGATGCAGGGCGACCAGATGAGCTTCCTGCACGGTCGCGGTCTGTTCGGCGTTGACCCCCAGCGCGGCATCCGCCCGGGTGGCCAGCGGGTTGGGCCGCGGTCCGGTCATCGCCCATACGACCAGGTCGCCGGCGTGCGCGGCGTCGGCGGCCCGTAGCAGATTCGGGCTGCGCCCAGAGGTGGACATCAGGACCAGTACGTCACCGGGGCGGCCGTGCGCGGCCACCTGCCGTGCGAACAACTCGTCGAACCCGTAGTCGTTGCCGATGGCGGTCACACTCGAGGTTTCGGCGTGCAGGGAGATCGCCGAGAACGGGGGGCGATCGGTGCGGTAGCGACCGACCAGTTCCGCCGTCAGGTGCTGTGCCTGTGCGGCGCTGCCGCCGTTCCCCGCGGCCAGCAGTCGCCCTCCGCGGGACAGGACGCCCGCCAGCAGGCGCCCCCATCCGGCGAGCAGTGGAGCGTGTTCGCGGCGCAGTTCCACCAGAGCTCTGTGCAGGACCAGGCAGTGCTCGGTGGCCGGGTCCGTGCCGTTGCGCCGTTCGGGGTCCCGGATGCCCGCGGTGTTGTCGGATGACGGTCTCATCGTGCCGTCCCGGAGTCGGTGGCCTGGGCCCGGACGGCCTGTTCCCTCGGGGCGGTGACCAAGGCCTCGTCGTAGACGCGTTCGGTTTCCGCCGCCACCCGGTCCCAGCTGAACCGTCTGAGCACGCGACGTCGTCCGGCAGCGCCGTAGGCGGCCCGCAGTCGCGCCGATCCGAGCAACTCCCTCGCACTGTTGGCAAGTTCGATGACGCTCGCCGGCGTGACCAGCCGTCCGGTGGTGCCATGGGCGACCGTGTCCAGGTGGCCTCCGACCGCACTGGCGACCACCGGCACCGCACAGGCCATCGCCTCGAGGGGTGTGATGCCGAACGGTTCGTACACCGACGGACACAGCACCAGATCGGCGCTGCGCAGCAGAGCGGGCATGTCCTCGCGTGGTACGCCGCCCAGCATGACGACCCGGTCGCCGACCCCGGCCTCGGCAGCCAGTTTCGTCAGCCGTCTGGCCTCCGGATCGCCCGCCAGTCGTGCCAGCGGGGGGCCACCCGCGACAAGCAGTTCCGCTGTGGGGATCCTAGCGAGTGCGGTGACCGCCAGGTCCGTGCCCTTGCGCGGAACCAGCCGCCCGACCTGAAGCAGCCGCGGCCACCTGTGCCGTTCCGCCTCCACGCCATCGGGGACGAAGCGGTTGACGTCCACGCCGCAGGGCACCACCCGGACGTGTTCCGCCGGGATTCCCATGGCGTGCAGTTCGCGTACCTCGTCGCGGCAGGTGGCGATGATGCGGTGGCATGCGTGTCCGACGGCCGTCTCGAGGCTGATCCGGTTCGTCGGGCTGGTGTCGGCGGCGCCTTGATGGCGGCGCTTGACAGTGCCCAGTGCGTGGTAGGTGTGCACAACGGGGACGCCGAGGTCGCGGGTTCCACGCAGCGCGGCCAAGCCGGACATCCAGAAGTGGGAGTGCACCAGTTCTGGTGGGTCCTGTGACCAGTAGCGCTCCAGATAGATGCCGAACTCACCCATGTAGGGCAGTAGTTCGTCCTTGGGTATTCGTTGTGGTGGCCCAGCCGGTACGTGGTGCACGATGACACCGTCCCGCAGCGGAACCTCGGTGGGCAGGCTTCTCTGGTCCCGCCGGGTGTAGACGGTGACCTCGTGTCCCCGGTCGGCGAGCGCTCCGGCGAGCGCCGCCACATGCACGTTCTGCCCGCCCGCGTCCACCTCGCCCAGTACGGACAGAGGGCTGGCGTGTTCGGAGACGAGAGCGACCTTCAGCTGCGTCATCGACGGCTCACCTCTTCCTCCAGCACACGGTCCCAGTCGGACAGGAACCGCTTCAGCCCGTACCGCTCCAGCGCCACCTGACGTGCCCGCCTTCCGTCCGCGATCGCGATGTCGCGATCGCGGACGTAGGTGCGCACGGCGTTCACCAGCTCCTCGGGCTCGGTGGAGACGACGCCCGCCCCTGGCGGAACCGCGCGTACCACCTCGGTGGTGGCGAGAGCGACCACAGGCATGCCCAGGTGCATGGCTTCGAGCAGGGACAACCCCAGCGAGGTCCAGCGCACCGGGTGGACGTACACCCGGCGCTCGGCCAGCGCGGTGTGCAGCCCGGCCTGCGGAAGGTCACTGGTACGGCAGCGGTCCGCCGACAGACCGAGGTGCGCGGCAAGGCCCTCGGTGCGCATGCCGAACACGTCGAGCACCGCGGCCTCGCAGAACCGCGGCAGCAGATCGGTGCCGGTGGTGCGGCCACGTCTGATGGGTTCGTTGACCACCACCGCCGCGTGCGGCAGGCGGCCGGTGTAGCGGTGACCGGGGTCCGGGATGCCGTGTTCGATGACTTCCGTACGGGTGCCGCCGTTGTCCCAGAACAGCCTGTTGAAGTGACTGACGTGGACCAGCCTCACATCGTCGCGGTCGGCCATCGGATGGCGGGTGTCGGGCACTTGGCCGTGTGGTGCGTTGTGTTCGAGGTAGACGGTGGGGATGTCCCTGCCCGTGCGCCGTCCCAGCCATCGCCGTACCAGCTCCTCTTCATGGGGCCGCTGGAGCACCACCACGTCCGGTTCGGCCTTCGCCAGGAGATCCGGCGGCAGTTCCCTGACCGACTCCGGCCAGGAGAAGGTCCGTGCGCGTCCGAGGCCGTCCGGTCCCCGGTCCGGCGTCACCGGGAGCAGATAGGTGTGCGGTCCCCGGACGAACGCCGTCATCCAGGAGCCGTGAACATGCCATAGCAGGATTCTCACGCGATCACCTCCCGGGCCGGTGGCCGGTTCGTCCGCCGGTTCGGGGAAGCGATAAGCCGGCCCACGGCCTCGACGATCTCCTGGGGGGTGATGGAGTCCAGGCACGGATGGCCGGGCACCGGGCAACGACGAGCCCGGGTGCCGACGCAGGCCGCTCTCTGCCGACCGAGAATCACATGCGGCACCCCGTAGGGCCGCCAACACTCGACGGGCACCACGGGGGAGAACAACGAGACGACGGGGGTGCGCACAGCCGCCGCGAGGTGGGCGGGTCCGGTGTTGCCCACGACGACGGCGTCCGCACCGGCCAGCACACCGGCCAACTCGGCGAGCCCCGTCCGGCCACCCAGGTCGAGGGCACAATCGTGGGCGACCGCCGCCGTGAGCGCCTTCTCGTCCGGACTGCCCGTGACGACGACCCGGTGACCCGCGACGGTCAGGGCACGCACCACCGAAGTCATCCGCCCCCAACTGGGCATACGTGCCGGGACGGATGCGCCGGGGTGGACGACCACATAGGCGCCGGATCCAGTCAGCGTTCGGGCGCTCGGTGGGGTCAGGACCCTCAGTCGGCCGTCGTCGCCGCGCGGCAGCGCAAAGCCGTCGGCCACCGCGAGGTCCAGCGCCGCCTGGACCTCGTGTCGTCCGGGAGCCCTCTGGTGCCGCAGGTCGAGCAGGCTGCCCGGGTAGTCCTCACTGTCGGCGGCGATCCGTGGTACACCCGCCATGCGCAGCAACAACGCCGCCGGAAGAGGACTTTGGTGAAACGAGGTCAGGATCAGCGCGCGGTCGAAGCGGCGGAGCGCGAGGACGCGCAGGAGTTCACGCACCCCCTCGGGGCACAACTCCGGTGGGTCGTAGCCGACCCAGGGAGCCTCCCACACCAGCACCTCGTCCACGTCGGGCAGCAGCCGAGCGGCGGCCGCTCCCTGGGGTCCGCACAGCATCGTGACGCTGCTGGATCCGGCGGCCACCGCGCGCACGGCCGGGCCGGCGAGCAGGACGTCGCCGAGGTTGTCCAGGCGGAGCACCAAGGTCCTCATCGGGCGACCTCCCGACCGGACGTCGGCCCGCCCCCCAGCAGCCCCCGCACGGCCGCCGACACCGTAGGAGCCGTCTCGACGGCGGCAGCCACCTCGTCCGGGTCGGTCTGTTCGTTCGGCACCAGAATGCCGCGGACACCGGCGGCGCGGGCGGCGTCGACGTCGGCCCCGATGTCCCCGATCACCGCGGTTCGTTCGTGCTCTACGCCCAACAGCGCCACAGCGGTGTGGATCAGCCCTGGGGCGGGCTTGCGACAACGGCAGCCGTCGTGGGGCGCGTGCGGGCAGATCACCCAGATGTCGAACGGCCCGAGCAACGTCTCCACACGTCGCCGCACCGCGTCGACGTCCGCCCGCGTGAGCAGTCCACGGGCGATACCGGACTGGTTGCTGACGACGCCCAGGAGGATGCCGTGGCGGCGCAGCGCCGACAGGGCTCGGCGCGCCCCGGGCATCGGCCGCACCAGATCGGGGGCAGCGTTGTACGGCACGTCCTCGATGAGTGTGCCGTCACGGTCGAAGAGCACGGCGGTCGGCAGGGCGGCGGGGACGGCGCGGGCAGTCCTGGGCCGAGGACGGTGGGCGAGGACCAGCGGCGGATCTTCCCGATGGGCCGCCGCCCGTGTCGCCGCTCCCGGCCCGGCGCCAGGTGCCATCAACATCTGCGAGCCTGCCATCATCCGCGCACCCGCTCCCTGGCGACAGGCCGATGTCTCCACTCGGCGGTGCCGGTTCCGGCCGCATCGCCGAGTGAAGGTGCCCGCCACGGCCGTACGCGGCGGTGGCGCCACCAGCCAAGCAGCCACTGACCACAGGCTGCGGGCGGGATCAACGCACTGGTGAGCAGCATGTCCGTCACTTCCTGGGCGGTGCGCGGGCCACGAAGAATCCGCGTCAACGCCAACTCGGCAGTACCGGCGAGCCAGACCGCCGTGAGTGCCCCGGCCGCTCGTGGTCGGCGCATGGCCGCACAGGCGGCTGCCGCTGCCGCGGCGCCGGTGACCGCGAGGTGGGCCGGCAACCGGCCACGCCTGGCGCCGGCCCTGCGCCACCAGCCGCGTCCGTGCAGTCGCGTCATCAACACATCGTCGGCGTTGCCTGCCTGGGCCCGGACCGAGACCCAGCGGTCCGTCCGGCGCACGGGATGCGTCGTCTCCCGACCGCCGACGATCAACGTCCATCCCGCGTCCTTCACCCGCAGGGCGAGATCGGCGTCCTCGCGGAAGGCGCGTCGGAAGCGCTCGTCGAATCCGCCCACCGCCTCGAGGGCCTGGCGGCGGTAGGCCATGTCGGCGGTGATCCAACGGGCGGTGGCCAACGAGCCCGTGCAGCGCTCCCAGTCGGTCGGCGCGCGGTCGGGGGGCAGCGGTACCCGGATGCGGCCCTGCACGCCGCCGACCTCCGGCGCCGCCCGCGACAGGTCCTGGGCCAGCTCACCCGCCCACTGCTCACCGGGCAGTGTGTCGTCGTCGAGGAAGACGACCCACGGCTGCGTGGTGGCCCTCCATCCGGCGTTGCGGGCAGCAGCCGGGCCGCTGCCGCAACTCGCCACGATCTCCACTCGGTCGCGCAGTGCCGTGGGGATGGTCACCGGCAACGGGTGGCAGTCGCTCAGCGGTCGGTCATCGACGATGACCACTCGGCGCGGTGGAGTTCCGACGCCGTGAGCCAAAGCGGCCAGGCATACGTTCAAACTGGGCCGCCCGACAGTGGGGACGACCACCGCGTAGTGGACTTCGGTCTCGTTCACGGCAGTACCTCCCTCGCGGTCCGATCGCGGTCGAACATCCGAGCCCGCCGGACCGCGAACGGCCCGATGGCCAACAGGTCGATCGGGCTCGAACCGAAGCACTCCAGTGCGTCACGCGGATCGTCGACCATCGGGCGTCCGGCCGTGTTGAGGCTTGTGTTGACCACCACCGGCAGCCCGGTGCGACGTTCGAACTGCTCCAGCATCCTGGCGACCAGGGGTTCACGTTCCGGGTCCACCGTTTGGATGCGGGCGGTGCCGTCCACGTGTACGACGGCGGGTATGCGCTCGCGCCACGGCTCGGCCACCTGGTGGACGAAGAGCATGTACGGGCTGGGCAGAGGGCCGTGGAACACCTCGGCGGCTCGATCTGCGAGAACCATGGGGGCCACCGGGCGGAACTGCTCACGACCCTTGACGTCATTGAGCCGCTCCAGGTTTCCCGCATGTCCGGGGTGGGCCAGCAGCGAACGGTGCCCCAAGGCCCGCGGCCCGAACTCGGCGCGGCCCTGGAACCAGGCGACGATGGCGTTGTCCGCCAGAGCGTCGGCGACCGCGGCCGCGATGTCGGGGGGCCGCTCGTAGCAGACCGCGGCCCGCTTCAGCCATGCCTCCAGTTCGGCTTCCGACCACCCCCGGCCGAGATCCACCCCGGACATGGGGCGCGGACGGTCACCGCGCATGGCCGCGATCCGCAGCGCCGCGCCCAGAGCGGTCCCGGCATCACCAGCCGCAGGCTGGACCCACACCCTGTCGAAGGGCCCCTCGTGCTCGATGCGGGAGCTGGCTACGCAGTTGAGGGCCACCCCGCCGGCCATCGTCAGCAGCCGGTCGTGAGTGCGTCCGTGCAGCCAGCGCGCGAGGTCGAGGAGCACCTCCTCAAGCACCTTCTGGGCGGAGGCGGCGAGGTCGGCGTGCTGCTGGTTCCACGCCTCGTCATCGTGACGCGCGTTGGCGAACTCCGCCCAGGGCACGCCTGTGGCACGGAAACCGCCGTCTCCCGTGGCGTACACATACCGCCGCAGCTCCTGTGCCATGCGTGGAGTGCCGTAGGAAGCGAGAGCCATCACCTTGTACTCGTCGCTGGACCGCAAGAAGCCGAGGTGCTGGGTGAGTTCCTCGTAGAACAGCCCCATTGAATGCGGCAGACGCTGGCTCGCCAGAGGCTCCAGGTGTTCCCGCGTCCGGCGCGCGGCCAGGTGTGAGGTCGATTCCCCACGACCGTCCAGTACGAGTACGGAGCAGGGGTCGGCGTCACCGTCCGCGGCGTACCCGGCCGACGCGGCGTGCGCTTCGTGGTGCGGCACGAAGACGACCTGTTGCGTGGTCAGACCGGGAAGCGCCTCGGCGAGGAACTGCGGCGCCTGCCAGGCGTAGGTCTGCCGGAGATGGTCCCACGGATCGTCCAGCCCCAACTCTTCCGCGCTGTCGGCCAGTGCGGGGTGATAGGAGTAGCCGACCAGATCGATGTCCTGTGGCCTGATACTGGCCTCCGACAGGCACCAGGCGACGGCACGTTCCGGAAGTTCCCACGCAGAGAAGGGAACCGGCCGTTTGCCGTGCTTTCGTCGGGAGAACCGCTCCTCCTCGGCCGCGGCCACCACCCGTCCATCGATGACGAGAGCTGCGGCAGGGTCGTGGAAGAGGGCGTTGACGCCCAGGATGCGCATGTCGGCGCGCCTTTCGTCTGCTGGCCTGCTGCTACGGTCCCAAGCGATGCTCGGGTGCCCGTGAAGTCAGGTCTCCGGATGGTCGCGGAACCAGGCGACGGTACGGGCCAGCCCCTCGCGTGCGGACGTCCGTGGTTCCCAGTCGAGCTTGTCGCGCGCCAGTGAGATGTCCGGACAGCGAACTGATGGATCGTCAGTGGGGCGTTCGACGAAACGGATGTCCGACCGTGAGTCGCACAACTCGATGATGAGCCGCGCGAGTTCGAGCATGCTCAGTTCGCAGGCGTTGCCGACGTTGATCGGGCCCGAAAGCTCTGATTCCGCCACGGCCAGCACACCGTCGACGGTGTCGTCGACGTAGGTGATGGACCGTGTCTGGCTGCCGTCCCCGGCGACGGTCAGCGGCTCGCCGGCCAGTGCCTGGCGGATGAAGGTGGGAACCGCACGGCCGTCCCGAGCGCGCATGCGCGGCCCATAGGCGTTGAACAGCCGCACGATCGCGGTGTCCACGCCGTGCACTCCGGACTCGGCCGTGGTGAGCGCCTCCGCGTACCGCTTCGCCTCGTCGTACACACTCCGTGGACCGACCGGGTTGACATTGCCCCAGTAGCGCTCGCTCTGCGGATTCTGTTGCGGATCGCCGTACACCTCGGACGTCGAGGCGAAGACGAAGCGGGCCCGGTGTTCCCTGGCGAGCGCCAGCGCGTGGGCGGTACCGAGGCTGCCGGACTCGAGAGTGTGGAGCGGAAGCCTCAGGTAGTCGGCTGGTGACGCGGGTGAGGCGAAGTGGAGCACCAGGTCCACCGGTGCGGGCACGGTGAACGGCTCGGTGACGTCCGTCCGTAGCAGTGTGAAGCCATCCTGCTCGGTCAAATGGGCGACATTGGCGGGGGAGCCCGTGCAGAAGTCGTCCAGACAGACCACCTGGGCACCTTGCCCGATGAGAGCCGTACACAAGTGGGAGCCGACGAACCCCGCTCCGCCGGTCACCACCGCCCTTCGCCACCGTTGCCTGGGAGCCCGCATGGCTTCTCCTCCCGGTCGGTAGAGCGCCTCCGCGCAGGCCGAAGCCGATTCGCGCCGCTGATGGCGTCTGAGTACTCAGCCTGCGTCAGCCATCCGTGTTGCGCGACTTGAGAAGCGTTTGGGGCCGGCGCGGGCCGGGGACGCCGCGGCGGAGGCGAAGCCCCCGGTGCTGACGGGCGGTCGAGTCTGCTCCGACTCGAACTCGTGGCTGTCGTTCGACTGCTCGGGCCTGCGGGCCCCGGTCAGCCGTCCGCCGGTTGACAACTGCGCTCTGCGTCGCGCCGGGCGAGGAGGGTGAGCAGATCGGAGACGGTCAGCCCCTCCTCGGCCGGGTGCCGAAGGAGCGTGCCCGGCTCGATGCGGTAGGTGTTGGAGCGCCCCTCTCGGGTGTGGGTGAGGTAACCGCCCTGCTCCAGGTCAGAGATGATCTTCTGGACGGCCCGTTCCGTGAGCCGGCAGTGAGCCGCGATGTCACGGATGCGGGCGGTCTGGTCCTGAGCGATCGCGACCAGCACACGTGCGTGATTGGTCAGGAACGTCCATCCGGTATGCGGCTCAGGTACTCCACCCATGCCTCGAGGATAGGCACCGGCATTCATGAATAGAAAGAGACGAAACGGAATTCATGTAACTGTTGACATCTGATGCGCGACGGGTCGAGCCTGTGAGGGGGACATACGAGCGGACAAGCTCGGGAGGCACAGCTATGGCGAAGCGCCCAGTCCTCCAGTTCGAGGAGTCATGCGAGGCCTCCTCTCCCATGCCGCGTGTCGGCCCGTCGGCAGGCCTTCTGCCGCCCTGCCTGACCGTGGAGACACGCGGCGCAGGAGACCGGACGGCCGTCCTCGTGTCGGGCGAACTCGACATCGGCACGGAGCGGGCGCTGCGGGATGCCTTGCACGACGCGTTGCGCTGCTCGGTCAGCGGCGTCGATCTCGATCTCGCCGGAGTGGACTTCTGCGACTGCTCCGGCCTCAATGCCCTGCTGTTGGTGCGCCGCCGGGCGCTGCGGGACGCCAAGACCCTCGTGCTCACCGCGACCGGCTCCGCGGTCGGGAGACTGCTCTCGCTGACCGGTACACGATCCCTGTTCGACCCGGCCGGGACCGTGGTGGACGGCTCTGCCCGGCGCTCCGGGGAGTGCCCCGTCAAGGAACGCGCCCCCGTGCCGGCGGGCAAGCGGTCCGACGACACCGAACAGAACCTGCATATCGAACTGGTCCAGCTCAGGCGCGCCATGCAGACCCGGCCGGTGATCGACCTGGCGCGCGGGGTCCTGATGGCCTCGTTCACGCTGAGTGCTCAGGATGCCTGGAGCGTGCTGGTCACCGTCTCCCAGCGGACCAACATCAAACTGCACCGGGTCGCCCAGGACGTGGTGGAAGCCGTGGAGGGCGATGCCCCGCCCGAACCGATACGACAGGAACTGACGACGGCGGTCCGCGCGCTGCGGGAGACCGGTTCGAGGGCCGCGCAGACGAGGGTCGGAGAACACCTCACGCAGGGGCTCTGAGGGCGCTTTTGCCTTGGTGCCATGCTTCGAGCAGTGTGGTGGCCAGACGTCGGTCCAGTTCCCCGGTGGCAGTTATGCCGAAGACGACGTCAGGCTCGAGACCTGGCTCGTCGGTCAGCAGTCCGCCGATGACTTCACGGCGAACGACCTGCTCGTGTACGGCGTCGGCCTCCACATGTTCGGTGTAGAAACGTTCGGCGGCCGGGCCGGCGCCGGTACGCCGCATTGCCTGCGCCAAGCGTCTCGAATCGGGTGACGAGGCCACCTCGACCGACGCAAAGTGCCCCACCAGCGCGCCACGCCAGATCCGGTGCAGTCCGAAGAGAGACATCAGATTGACCGTGGCCAGGGCCTCGGCGGGCGCGGCGTCCAGGTAGTGGCCGTATGTGTTGTCCAGTCCCAGGTCAGCCATGAGCTCCGCGAAGAGCACGGCGTGGATGTCCTCGGCACGGCCGGCTCCGAACTCGTCGTATTCCACGGCCGCCATGCCTGCCTTGGCCCTGCCCCGCAACCTCGGGATGACCCATGCGTGAGGATCGGCCTCCTTCAAGTGGTAGAGAGATCGCAGAGCCGCGTATTCACGCAACTGCCAGAGTTCAGCCTTGCGTTGAAGGTAGTGGCTGACACTGGTCCCGTCCTCTCGAACGGGTTCGACCAGGAGTTCGTCCAGCGCCTCGTGCACGGATCTGCCTTCCACACCGACGTCACGCCGGAGGGCACCGATGAAGTGGTCCTCCAGGGCGGAACGCAGCTCCAGCAGAGAGGCGTCCCACTCCCGACGGGGATCGACACCCTCGAAGCCCCAGTAGTGCAACTCGTACAGGCTGTAGAGAGCGAGCTGCACGTCATCGCCGTACGGATCCGTCCCGGCGACGTCTTCGGATGACGGCAGCCGTACCGTGCCTCCTGTCAGCGCTGTCAGGACGGCGGACGACAAGAAGCCCCGGGGCGATGGCGGCGCGGGCCCCGCGGGCGTGAGTGAGGATGCGGCTGGGAAGATCATGACGAGCTGCCCTCCTCCTCGGCGCGTGTCCCGGTGGGCAGGGTGGCCCGGCGGCGGTGACTGGTATCGCACCACGGGTAGATGCCACTGCGTCGACATGTACATATCGCCACGAGGAACCGAGTGGACACGGCCACGGTGCCGTCATCGAGCGTGATCTCAACCGGGCCCGGCACGAGCATCGGGCCGTCGCCGGTCAGTGTGATGCGACATGATCGATCGGGTTTGCTCGGCACGAATGATCACCAGCTCTTCGAATTCTTCGTGAGGGCCGACCAGTTGACGGTCGCGAAGCCAGGCAAGTCGTGATCGCAGGACGGGCCCGAACGGTGTGTGCATGCGGTCGCTGACGGTGGCCCGAAGTCCGAAGCCGGACAGTATTCCCAGGGTCGTGTCGATTCCGCTCAGCGCGGACTGCACCATCAGCAGGACGCCGCCGGGGCGCAATGCGCGCGGCACTTCCTCGCAGATGCGGTCCAGGACCGCGCGTCCGTCGTGCCCGGCGTTCCACGCCTCCCCGGATCCGCCTTGCCCGTCACCGTCACCCGGGACCCGAGCAGGGGTCGGGACATAGGGCGGGTTACTGACCACGAGATCGAATGTCCGGCCACTCACCGGGGACAACAGGTCTCCGCGGCACACGTTCACACGCTGCCCGGCCCGCTGAGCGTTCAGGCGGGCGGTGATCACGGCGTGCCAGGCAATGTCCGTGGCGGTGACCCGCGCACCTTGTTGCGCCGCGTAAACGGCCAGTGTTCCATTGCCCGTCCCCAGTTCCAGGAGGTCCATCCCCGGACCGGGCCCCTCCCGGCGAAGTGCCCGCGCCAGGAAGAAGGTGTCGGTTTGTGGCGTGTACACCCCTGCTGGGGTCGCGAGGGACGGCAGCCATGGGGGCACGACGATCACCGCCATGGGGCACCTCCGTTCCGGGGCTCGGCGCAGCAGTGTGGCTCTTCTTCAACCGTCCGCCGTCAGCGGCGGCACTGCTGGCGCACGGACCGCGCCGGATTTTCGGGTACCCGACGGCCGCGGACGCACACGCCGGCACGGCCTGCCCGATCACGAGCGTCGCGTCAGCAGAGCGGTGACCGCTGTCCGAGACACTGCGTGAACGATTGCCATCGCGGTACCCGCAACCACAACGGCACACTCATGCGGGCACTGGTCATCGCCTGTGGTGGCTTCGGGGCGCGGGCGACGGAAGGACAGGGGCGATTTCATGCCCGAACTGCCGGATGTCGAAGCATTCCGTCAGGTACTCATGACCTGCGGTTGTCGGCGGTGTGTCGTGGACGTCGATGTGCTGGATGCCGGGGTTCTCCGAGGTGTCACCGAGAAACGGCTGCGTGGTGAACTGAGGGGAAGACGCCTTGGAAAGCCGTGGCGGCACGGTAAATGGCTGTTCGCGCCAACGGACGGCGGACCTGTACTCGTCTGTCATTTCGGCATGACGGGATCTCTGCGGTGCTGTCGCCCGGATGAACCGATTGAACGGCATGACCGCATCGTGTTCACTCTCGACGACACCCGAAACCTACGTTATCGCGATCAACGCAAGCTTCATGGCGTGCAGTTGGCCGACATGAACGCTCTCGACCGGATTCTGGACGGTCTGGGACCCGACGCCTTGACCGTGGACCGAGCGGACTTCCAGGAACTGCTGTCGGGGCGACGAGGTGCTGTCAAGAGTGCGCTGATGGACCAGTCCATGATTGCCGGTCTCGGGAATCTCCTGTGTGACGAGATCCTCTGGCGGGCCCGTGTCGATCCCAGGATCCCGGCTCGGAACCTGAGCGAGACGGCACTTCGGCGCATCCACACCGCGATGGGCCGAGTACTTGACGCATCCGTGCGCGCCGGCTGCGTGCCGCCGCGACGGTCCTGGCTCACCGGGCGCAGGGACGACAGCGAGCCGCTGTGTCCCCGCTGCGGCCGATCCCTGCATTCGAGTCGTGTGACCGGACGCCGCACGGTATGGTGCCCGGCGTGCCAGGCCGAACGAGGTTCCCCGTGAGCTGACGGTCGAACGGCCGAAGTCCGGCACCTGTTCCCGCCGTCAGTCGCGAACGCGAGGAAGCACCTCGGCGCGATAGAAGTCGAAGAAGCCCTGCTGGTCCTTGCCGATCTGACCGACGTACACCGTGTCGAATCCGGCATCTGCGTAGGCCGTCAGCGCTTCGATGTGTGCGGCAGGGTCATTGCCGCAGGGTACGGACTTTCCGACGCGCTCCTGCGTGACGAGTTCGGAAGCCTGCTCGAAGTGGCGGGGTGTCGGCAGAATCTGCGGGAGTTCTCCGGGCAGGTATTCGTTGGCCCACAGGTGGTGCGCGGTCCGTACGGCCTCGTCCTTGTCCGGCCCCCAGCACACCTTCAGCCCGGCGTAGGCCGGTTTGGTGTCGCCCCCGTTTCGCCGGAAGCGCTCGATCAGGTCGGTGTCGGGCATCATCGTGATCAGTCCGTCGCCGATCCGCCCGGCCGTCTCCGCGGACTGCGGCCCGAACGCGGAGACGTCGATCGGTACCGGTGCGTCGGGTCGGGTGTACAGACGGGCGTTTTCCACGGTGTAGTGGGTGCCGCGATGGCTGGTCTGCTTACCGGTGAACAACTGCCGGATGATCTGGAGCGCCTCCTCGAGCATCTCGCGCCGTATCGGGGCCGCGGGCCAGGGGCCGCCGAGGATGTGCTCGTTGAGGGCTTCGCCCGTGCCCACTCCCAGCCGGAACTTGCCGTTCAACTGCACTGCGGCGGTGGCCGCCGCCTGTGCGACCACGGCAGGGTGCGTGCGCACCAGGGGGCAGGTCACGGCCGTCTCCACCGGGAGGGAAACGGCCTGCGAGAGAGCGCCGATCACCGACCAGACGAGGGGACTCTGCCCCTGGTTGTCGTTCCAGGGATGGAAGTGGTCCGAGATCCACAATGCGGTGAAGCCCGCCTGCTCGGCCATCCGTGCTTGTTCCACGAGTGCATCCGGGCCGTGCTCCTCGCATGACAGGAAGTACCCGAATTCGGTCATCACGCCTCCCGGTGGATCGTGTCCGGTCCGGCCGAGTACCCGGGTAACCGCCAGGTGGAACTCGGGCTCACGTCTGGGAGGGCCTCGAGCTGTGGTCTACGGCGCGCTCATCGCTGATGCGGTGTGCCTGGATCACTTGAGGATGCGGCGCTGCAGTCTTGGCGCGAGTTCTTTACGGATCTCGGCAGGAAGGGGGCCACCCTGAGCCCAGCTGAGAACCAACTCCGCGACGTTGCGCAGCTTGGTGTTGGTGCACATCGACGTCTCACGGAGAGCGTCCCATGCTTCTTCCGGAGTGATCCGCCCAACGGCGACGAGGACGCCGATCGCCTGGTCGATCACTGCGTGCGAGGTGACCGCGCGCTGGAGCTGAGCCACCTGGCTCTCCAGATCCCTGGTTCGATCGGGGTGCGTCTCCAACTCCTGAAGCACGCTGGGATGCTTGCCGGTGTGTACGTCCACGTCGCCTCCGTGGTGTGAGTGTGTCCGACACTCCATGACCCGCTTGCCCTGTCCTGCTCGGCGTAAGCAGTGCTTGGTCCGTAGGGCGTTTTCCCTCATCACCGTTCCACCGAAGCCGTGGCTGTGCAAAACGAGCGGCTCGTGGTGTGGAAACGCGGCGATGGACGGTGGTCGCCTCGCCGGTCGACCCAGCCGCCGGATCGCGTCCGGACCCCGAAACTCCGCTGCCTCGGCGAGCTGACGCAACGCGGGCCTGCCCGGGTGGCTCGACGGCCTTTGGTACCCCGCAGTGAGTCAGGCACAACACGTGTCGAGCCGGTCCGCTTGCCGCGAGGGACGCGTACTCCTGGCCCCGCGGCTCACAGTGCGGCGTGAAAAGCCGCCGCGCGGGAACCCGAACGGTCCGTCCGGCACCAGCGCACTCGCATCAAGGGAGTGCGGCAGCCCCCGCAGGAAGTCCGAACGCCTGCGCGAGGTGAGACGGAACCAGCCCTGACAGGACAAGTGAAAGGCGGATACACGATGACGCACGGCGGAAATGTGATCGCGGAACTGACGGCCGACCATCGGGAAGTCGAAGAGATCTTCGGCAGGATCCAATCCACGACCGCCCAAGGCCAGGAGCTGCGTGATCTCGTCGACGAGGTCACCATCGAGTTGGTACGGCACTCGGTTGCCGAGGAGCAGTACCTGTACCCGGCGGTTCGCGAGCATGTCGAGGGCGGCGACCGGATCGCCGACGAGGAAGTCGAGGATCACAGCCGTGTCGAGAAGCTCCTCAAGCAACTGGAGAAGACGAAGACCGACGACCCCCAGATGAGCCCGCTGCTGCAGCAGCTCATGGAAGAGGTAGCCGCTCACGTCGAGGACGAGGAGAACAACCTCTTCCCGCTGCTGCGTCAGGCCTGCTCATCCAAGACGCTCGGCGATCTCGGGGACAGCATCCGGCGGGCCAAGGCCATGGCCCCGACCCGCCCGCACCCCGCCGCCCCGGACACTCCGCCCGCGAACAAGCTCCTCGCACCGGGCGCCGGCCTGGTCGACAGGGCCCGCGACTTCGTCACCGGCCGCGGCAGGTCCTGACCGGCCCCTCCCATACCCGGGAGCTGGACAGCGGCCTTGCGGCAGGCACCGGGGCCGGACGGCCGATGTTCGGCCCCGGTACCCCCGGGGCGGACCGTGACGTGGGTCATGCACTCTCCCCAGGGCAGCCGCCTACACTGGTTCGCCACAAGCGGGGCAGCGCGGCTCCGCGAACCAGCTCGCGGGACCGTTCAGCCCGGCAATGCGAGCGTGCTCCAAAGGGACCGATCGCAGTGCCCACCGATCTGACATCCGTCATAGCCGCGTCCACCCGCTGGCTCCAGTCCGCCTATCCAGCGCCCGCAGGCGCGCTCAACCGGGCGCTGGCCGAGGCTCAGGCCCGCCAGGCCGTCACGCTCGCCGCCGCCCTGCGCTTCCCCACCGGCCTCGACGTGCAGCTGCTCCACTTCCTCGGACCCAGTGGAGCCCACCGATTGGACTGGCTCACCGGGTGCGACCCGCACCCCGATGATGCCGCCTGGCGGACCTGGGTCGACGAGACCGTCGTGAGCTGGGCGGCCTGCCTTCTGGCCGACGGCTCTCTGGTCACCCTCGCCCACCAAGCCCTCCACACGAGCGAGCATCACGTCGAAGCCGGCGGCCTCCAGCGCCTGACCACCCCCGGTGCCCGAGACATCGAAGCCGCTGCCCTGCTCCGACACCCCGACCTCCTCGAAGGCATCGCTGCCCTGCACCGGGCGCAGCTTGTCGAGCTCCTGAACGTCGGCAACGCCGCGCTGTCGTGACGCCTCCCCAAGTGCACCGGCCGGGGTTTCCAAGCCGACCCTGAACCGTGGGCGGGTACGTCCCCGTAACGCTGCCGCCCCCCGGACGGTCGCGGGCCCCACGTCGGCTGCATTACCGTCTGAGGTCGGTTACGTTGGTGAAGCACCTGGTCAGAGGGGGTAGCAAGCTGTAACCCACCGGGGACGTTCCATGACCGGCCTGACCGTCATCCTGCTGCTCGTGGTTCTGGCCACAGCTGTGACGACCGGGGCTCGGCGCTGGAGCATGCCCGCCCCGTCGCTCCTGGTTGTCGCCGGTCTGATCGTCGGGATGGTGCCCTGGGTTCCCGAGGTTCGCCTGCCGCCTCATGTGATCAACGTGCTGGTACTGCCGCCACTGCTCTTCGCCTCGGCCGGAGAGGTCTCCGTCCGTGACCTGCGCACCGTGTGGCGGCCCGTGACCGGCCTGGTCTTCGGCCTGGTCCTCGCCTCGGCCATCGCTGTCGGGTACGTCGCCCGAGCGATCACACCGCTCACCGCCGCGGCCGCGTTCATCCTCGGCTCCGTCCTGGCCAGCACCGACCCCGTGGCCGTTTCGGCGCTCGGCCGGCGCCTGTCCCTCCCACCGCGCGTGCAGGTGATGGTGCAGGCGGAGAGCCTGTTCAACGATGCCACGTCCCTGGTGCTGTACAAGGTCGCCGTGGTCACCGCGGTTTCCGGCAGCGCCATCACCGTGAGCGGAACCATCGAGCAGTTCCTGGTTCTCGCAGGCGGCGGAGCCCTCGTCGGCGCGGTCGTCGCCGGTGTGGTGGCCCTCATCCGCAGACGGACCGAGGACCCCATGCTGGAGACCGTGATCGCATTGGTCACGCCGTACGCCTCGTACGTCATCGCGGAGGATGCACACACCTCCGGCGTGACTGCCGTCATCGTGTCCGGGGTGGTCCTCGGCAGCACCAGCCACAAGCTCAGCAACGCCCCCGTCCGCCTTCAGGTCCACGCCGTCTACAACACCGTGACCTTCCTCCTGGAGAGCGTCGTCTTCGCTCTCATCGGCCTCGAACTCCCCTCCGCCGTCCGTCAGCTCGCGCACGACGAGCACGGCTGGCCGCTGTGGGTCCCGTTGATCGTCTTCACCCTGCTGGCCATCCGCCTGCTGTGGATCTTCCCGCTGTCCGCCCTGATCCACTACCGGCACAAGGAGGGCGACAGTCGCCTCTCCTGGCGCGTTCCGGCCGTCCTGTCCTGGGCAGGCACCCGAGGCGTCATGCCACTGGCCGCCGCACTCTCCATCCCCCTGGCCACCCACACAGGGGCGCCGCTGCCGCACCGGGCCCTCATCCTCATGCTCACCACCGGGACCGTCGCGCTCACTCTCGTCTTCCAGGGATTCACCCTCGCCCCTGTCGTCCGCCTGTCCGGCATCGCTGTGAAGCCCGAGCACTCCGCGCGTGAGGAAGCCCGGACCCGCCGGCACATCGCGAAGGCCGCTCTCGAAGAGCTCAAACAGCTCGGCGACCTGGATCAGCTCGCGGATCTGGGTGCCGCCGCCGAGGCCGCCTTGAAACAGGCCCGTCGTCATCTGGAGGCGCGCATCCACCAGGTTGAAGACGCCCACTACAGCGACCCGGACGCCCGTCCTGCCGACGCCTACCGAGAGATACGTCGGACACTCATCGCCATTGAGGCGGCCGAGCTCCAGCGTCTCTACAAGGAGAACAAGATCAGCAACGCCACCCGGCGCCGGATCCAGCGGGAGCTCGACCTCGAAGAAGCCAGCCTCCGCGCCCACGGCTGACCACCGGTCCCGGCAACCGCCGGCCGAAGCGCCTACGCGGCCTCGCTCGAGCAACCCGTCCTCGCCCCGCACGTCAGCCCGACCCGCGACGAGGCCGAGCGGTTCCGCGACTACTGGCGCCTATGGGGCCCACCTCCCACTCGAGGTGGTGGTCGCGCCGCACCGTGCGATCGTCGTTCCCCTGGTCGACTATCTGGAGGCGCCGCACCGGCAGCATCCGGATCTCACCCTGACCGTCGTCCTGCCCGAAATCGTGGTCAGACACTGCTGGCACCGCCTGCTGCACAACCAGGTCGCACCCCGGCTGCGCCGCGCTCTGCGCCACCTGCCCAAGATCGTCGTGATCACGATCCCGTTCCATGTACCGGCCTGAGGGCTGCCGTCGCGCGCCCGCCAGGGATTACGGGACAGCTCGTAGTCAGGGTCGACAAGCCTCAGCAGGCCTCGGGTCTCCGCCCGGCGGGCGGCCCTGCAGGCCGCCGGTCACTGTCCACGGCCGGTGACGTAGTCCCGGACCCGGTCGACGAGGCCGAGGCCGGGGGCCAGCAGCTTGTTGACCGGTGGCGTGGTGGGAGCCGCCGGATGGGGACGTGTGGGAGCGGTCTTCTTCGCGTCGCGGATCTTCTGCCCGAGAAGCTCCAGCACATAAGGGTGGACACCGTCACGCAGCCGGGCGAACAGGTTGTTCTCCTCGTCGGCGACATGGGCCGCAACCTCGACCCGCAACTCACGGACCAGCACGTCGAAGTCGAGGGCGTCCGACTCGCGACTCTCCAGATCCTTCAGCAGCCGCTCGACACGGCTGTGATCGGCGATCTCCTTGTCCGCCAGCACATCGCCGTCCTCCAGATGGTCGCGGACGGCCGGGTAGAGGTGTTGCTCCTCGGCGACCGAGTGCCGGACGAGTTCGATCGTGATCGCGTCGATCAGCCGCTTGCGGTCGGCACCGCTGGGACTCGCGGCGTCGAGCTGTTCGAAGAGTTCGTCGATCTCGCGGTGGTCACGGGTCAGCTCCGCGATTACATCGTCACCGTGTCCCATGGGTATTGCCTCCTGGGGGTTCGCAGTCGGCGATCCGGCTGCCCGCAGGACGCGTGCGGGGCCGTGAGCCGGCCGCAGCGCAGCGTCTGCGATCATCCTGGACTGTCACCCTAACCTTGCGTGACGTTCCGGGCTTCTCGGTCGCACCCATGGGCGTTGGGCACCGCACTGGCTAGGGTGCGAACATGTGGTATGAGCGCAAAGCGGGACGTATCGGAAGGTCGCACGGCCGCCCGGGCGCGCCACCTGCTTCTCGTGATTCCGCTCGGCCTGATCGTCGCGATCGCGATCACGGACATCCTGACCCCGGGTATCCAGCTGGGTCCGTTGTTGATCGTCGCCCCCGCCATCACCGCGTCTTTCGCGGGTCCGCTCCTCACCGGGCTCATGGGCGTTCTGGCCGTGACAGGGCAGTTCCTCGTGCCCATCGTTCAAGGCACTCCGATCACCACAAGCCTGCAAGCGCAGGTCCTCGGTATCACGGTGGTCTCCGGATTCCTGGTCGCCCTCCGCTATGTGCGCGGTCGACAGGAGCGGCAGCTTGCACGAACACGCTCCGTGGCGATAGCCACGCAGGAAGTCCTGATGCGGCCCCTTCCCCGAAGGTCCGGCCCCTTGCGCATCGCGACCGACTACATCGCAGCCGAGAAGGAGGCTCAGGTCGGCGGTGACCTGTACGCGGCTGTGCGCTACGACGGCGCGACTCGGCTGGTCATAGGCGATGTCCGAGGCAAGGGGCTGCACGCCATCGAGGACACCTCCCTCCTGCTCGGGGCTTTTCACGGCTCCGCCTATCGCAACCTCCCGCTGCGTCGCATGGTGATGCACCTGGGGCACGCCATGCACTGGAAGTGGGCGTGCGATTCCGACGACGCCCCCGAGGCCGACGAGGCATTCGTGACCGCTCTGGTGCTGGACATACCCGATGACGTCGGACCGGTGAAGATGATCAGCTGTGGCCATCCGCCACCCCTGCTGCTGCGTGAAGGCCGAGTCAGCCCTCTGGAGGCGCACAGTCCGGCATGCCCGCTCGGCTTGACCGCGCCCTCCGAGGACCAGTACGTGGTCGAGGCCTTCGGCTTCGAGCCGGGCGACATCCTGTTCCTGTACACCGACGGAGTCATAGAGGCACGGAACCCGGAAGGCACCTTCTACCCGTTGTCCGCGCGGATCGCCACCTGGGACGGCAACGGCGGTCCGGAGCGCCTCGTCCAGTACGTCCACAAGGACCTGCTCAACCACGCGAAGGGATACATCGGCGACGACGCCGCCATCATCGCCGTCGAACGCCTCCCCCGATGACCTTGTCGTCTTGGGTCAGCTGATCGGATCCGGCTTGGCGACCCGCTTGGCCGCTCTCGGCAACCGGACCCCTGCCGGGAGCGGCTGGACTCGGTTTTGCCCGGCCGGGAAGACCGTCACTCGGCGGTGGGCCGAAGGCGCCGGGAGAGCAGTACGCCGATCAGGGCCAGCAGCGCCGTGAGGGCGACCAGGCCGGCCAGCGTCGTACGGGTGGTGGAGTCGTAGTGCTTGGCGATGGCCAGCGCCGCGCCACCGAGACCTGCGACCACACCGGTGGCGAGGGCGACATCGTGCTCCTGCCGATCGAACTCCGACAGGATCGGCCCGACGGTTCCCTCGATCAGCTCGCACGCCTCCTGATGCGACTTGACTCAAGCAAGCTCGGGTTGCGGTTCCGGCTGCCGCACTGGTGCGGCCATCGGTTCCCACAGTCTGGTGGTCCGCACGTAGCCGTAAATCACTGAGGCAAGCGCCAGAATGAGAATCGGCCCGAAGATCCACGGATATTCAGCCATTTCCATCGACAGATAGCGATATGACACCAAAAGCGCAGTGAAGACCGTTGTGCCGTAGGCGACCAGTTGGATTCCCGACCGGTCCCAGCCACGTTCGAGCGAGCGCAGCGCCGCCTCGATCGTGACCGTGAACACCACGCCGGCTACGAGATCCGCACCGTAGTGGTAGCCGAATCCAAGCGTTGCGGTGAGCGTGGCAATCAGCCAGAACGTGCCTGCGAATCGCAGCGCCCGTGGGCCCTTGCGGGAATGAATGAATATGGCGGTAGCCCACGCCGTGTGCAGGCTGGGCATGCAGTTGCGAGGGGTGATCTCGTCGAACGGCATGTGATGCGGGGTACTGATCGGTGTCGGCGTGTCCGGCCACAAGTTGGCCACCGCCCAGTGGCCTCCGTCGGCGCCGTAGGCGAAGATGGGTCCGACCACCGGGAAGATCATGTAGATGCCCGGCCCGAGGAGACCGATGACCAGAAACGTGCGCACGAGATGATGGCGCGGAAAGCGACGCTCGACTGCCACGTTGCGGAGTTGGTACAGCGAAACGACGACCGCGGCCACCGCAAGCTGAGCGTAGACGTAGTCGAGGAGATGGGCGCCGATCGTGCCGGTGGCCGTGACAAACCGGCCTACCAGCCATGACGGGTTGCCCAGCGCGTGATCCGCGGTGGCCACGTACTGGTCGAGTACTGCCGGACGGGTCTTCGACGTGATGAGCAGCCAGGTGTCACCGGTCTTGCGGCCGGCCACCAGCAGCAGGCCCAGTCCGACACCTTTCAGCAACAGGACACGTTCCGGGCCCGTACGGCGTGTGACGGCGATGACCGCACAGCCCAGAATCACCCACAACGCGCCATTGCCGAAAGGATGGCCATCGGTCACCTTGATGTCGGCCGCCCACCGCACCAGCAAGAAGACGACGTCGATGCCGATCGCGGTGCCGGCCGCGATGAGCCGTTGCCGCCAGGTGAGCACCACCATCATCAGCGCCATACTGGCGTACAGCAGGAAACCCGATTTAGGGGCGAATATGACCTCGCGCGCCTGATAGGCCATCGGCCCCGGAAGGCCGTAGTTATGCGCCGCGATCTCCAGCGCGATGAGGAAGCCGAAGGTGACCACACCCGCCGTGGCCCACAGTATCCCCCGTGATTGACGCCACGCGGTGAATGTAGTTCTGCTGTTTATTCGCGAAAGCACCCGCGACGCTTTAGGTATCAACGTTTGGCCAATTTGTTGGAGTTATTTGAATAGGTCACTCTTCGTGCCGGATAGCAGGGTTTCCGGTGAAGGACGGGCGAGGGGGCGCTCGTCGTGAGTTCGATCATGTTATCGGAACGGCGTGAGTGGCTTCGCTGGTGTTGGGTGGCGTGAACGTCGGTCGATCCCGGCTCGGCCTGGCGGCGGGGTGCGGCATGCGTGGAGCGGTCTTGGGCCGGTCGTCCCACCAGCATGTGCCCGCGTCGAACGGCCCGATGCCCTGCGGGAATTACTGAGCCTGATCCAGCACGTGATCTCCAAGTTGGCCCCCATAGACCTGGTCCGGATGCACCCCATGGGCAGCGGCTTCCGGCTCGACCGCGAAGACCCACGGTACGTGCCCGCCCCGAACCAGATGCGGAACGCGGGCATTTGGAACCGAATTGAGGAGTCTCTCGCCACCGCGTGGCAGCGGATCGACAGTGCGCTGCCCGACGTCAAGCAGGCCGAGACCGTCCACGTCGTCGTGATGCTCGGCGACCCGGACTGCGACCCCCCGACGGTCCGCGGCGCGGTACCGGGGCGTGGCCGCCGGTGTCGCGGTCACCGAGAGGCTTCGAGTGACGGACCGGCCGCGGCACCGCCGGTTCTCCCGACGGTGCCGCGGTTGTCCTGCGCTGTCCTACCAGGTCGGTACGGCAGCGGGGTCCTTCCTGTAGGCGTCCACGAACTTAACTGTGGTGTCGCTCACTCCGGGATGGCGGTCGCTCTTGCGTCACTACTAGGAGATATCCAGGACGATCGTCTTGGTTTCCGTGAACGAGTTCAACGCCCAGGAGGAGAGCTCGCGGCCGAGTCCGCTGCTCTTCGCGCCTCCGAAGGGCGCCAGCTGGTCCCAGTAGTTGGTGGTCTCGTTGATCAGCACGGTGCCGTGCTGCAGCCCGTCGACGAAACGCCACGCCTCGCGCAGATCCTGGGTGAACGCGGCGGCGTTCAGTCCGAATTCCGTGGAATTGGCGATGTCGATGGCCTCGTCCGTCGTCGAGAAGGCGATGATCGGAGCGACGGGCCCGAACGTCTCCTCACGGGCAATGCGCATCTCCTGGGTGACACCGGTGAGGATCGTCGGCGGGTACAGGCGCCCTTGAGCCTCACCGACCTGGAAGACCTGCGCGCCGGCCGCACGGGCCTGCTCGACGTGGGATTCGACCTGGCGCAGCGTCGCGTCGTTGCACAGCGGGCCCATGTCGGTCAGTTCGTCGAGCGGGTCTCCGACATGCAGTTCTCGCGTCTTCGCCCGCAGCCGCTCCACGAAGGTGTCGTGCACGGACTCGTGCACCAGAACCCGCTCTGCGGCGGTGCACACCTGACCGGCCATGTAGAAGCAGCCAGTGACGGTCGCCGCCACGGCGCGGTCCACGTCGGCGTCGTGGTTGACGATGATCGGACCGTTGCCGCCGAGTTCGAGCAGGGTGCGCTTGAGTTCCTTGCCTGCCGCGGCTGCGATTCGGCGGCCCACGCTGGTGCTACCGGTGAAGAACAGACCGCGCACGTCGGGGTCTTCCACCAGCGCCTGGCCCGCCGGTCCGTAACCCGGCACGAAGTTGACCACGCCGGGCGGGAAGCCCGCGTCGCTCAGTACCCGAAGGTACCGCGCGGTGCTGCCGGGGCAGTACTCCGACGGCTTCCACACGACCGTGTTGCCCGCGATCAGCGCGTAGGTGATCGCGATGGCCGGGATGTCCACCGGAAAGTTGAACGGCGAGATCACCCCCACGACGCCGAGGGGGTACTGCTGGACGAAGGTCCGCTTGCTGTTCGTGCGCGTCTCGGAGTTGGGCAGGGTCATCCCGCGGAAGCGAAGCATGTCCTCCGCGGCCCGCCGGAAGTGGCCCCAGCCGTACTGGACCATCTCCTCTCGGGACTCACGGATGGTCTTGCCCATCTCTCGGCTGATCGCCTGCGCGATCTCCTCGTTCGCTTCAGCGCACAACTCGTTGGCCCGGTACATCAGGTCGACCTTGTCCAGCAGCGGAACCGCGGCCCAGTCGGCCTGGGCCTTCCTGGCCGCCTGAACCGCACGAGCCACGTCGGCCGCCTCGCACACCGTGAACGTCCCCAGAGTCGATCCGTCGTAGGCCGACGTGTACTGGGCCGGCCCCGCCGAGCCCTCGGTCCACTCGCCGTCGATGTATGCCTGCACGTGGAGGTCGCCCATGCTCATTCCTCGAGTTCGTCGCTTGCCGGGAGGTGCCACTGTCTTCGCCGTCGTGGCGTCCGCACCAGGCGACCGGAGTCAGAATCAAGGCGGCTGGATCGTGCTTGCGTACGAACGTCCGTTGCCGGGTACGCCACCGACCGCGGCACAGCGGCGTCAGGGATCAGGCGAACCCGTGCCGTCGACGGGTCAGTGCCCCTGACCGGGAATACGCGTCGCTTCGTATGCCTCGAGCGCAAGCCACAGCTCCGCGACACCGTGCGTGGTGTCCAGCGCGCGCCCGCTCAACTCGGCCACCCGGCCCATGCGGTAGACCAGTGTCTGCTTGTGGATGTGCAGCCGGGCCGCTGCCCGCTGCCAAGAGCGGTTTTCCTCCAGGAACACCCGCAGCGAGTGCGTGAGCCGGGCGTCGTGGGCCGCGTCGTATTCGAGCAGGGGCGTCAGCACGTTACGCACGATGGCCTCTGCTTCTCCCGCCGAGCGCGGCGGCAGCAGCTGACCTTCGCCGTGCCGCGCCACGGCCTGGCGCCTGGTCACGGCTTCCGACAGAGCGAAGCGCGCCTCCCGTGCCGCCCCCGGGACCTGGCGCTGCTCGCTGACCGGTTCACTCAGCCCGATACGTTCGGCCGCCGTCCGAAGAGTGGCTACCGCCGCTTCTGAGTCGGGGATCGCCACAAGCACCAGATCGTCGCGAACCAGCACCAGGTGGCCGATCCCCTCGTCACCCAGCGCGTGATGCACCTCGGGCCCGTCCGCACGCAACGTCACAGCGGCGACCACCAGATTCGCGCGGGACAGCCCGCGCTCGGCGAGCGCCGGAGCCGAGGCCTCCAGATCGGTACGCCCATCGACCAGTTGCGCCAGCAGGGTCGCCCCGAGGCGGCGTTCGCGCTCCCGGTCCGCATTGCGCCGGGTGAGCACGAAGGCCGCGATGGTCGACGCATGGTGCAACAGGACCGGTTCAGGACGGTGGGCGGCACGCCAGCCGCTCGCCACCAGCGCGGCGCCGCCGAAGCCGGGCACGGCGAGAATCAGCGCGCTCCCGTCGGGCGCCGGGAGCATCGCAGGCGGCCTGTCACCTCGCGACCGGCGCACCGCCACAGTCTGTTCCTTCAGGCCTTCCGGCAGCAGCTCACCACCTTCGAGAAGCCCGCGGCCCGTGGACGTATCGACGAGGCTGAGGCGACAGCCCAGAATGCCCGCCAAGTCCTCTACTATCGCCACGTCAGGGCCCGGCGCCATCGTCCGCAGGCGAAGCATCTCGTAGATGTGCATGGTCCGCCGCAGCAGTTCCTGGCTCTCGGCTTGATTCGACTGCGCGACCACCCGGGCCAACGCGACGAACGGCACCTCGTACCCCGTCTCGATCACCGCGAACCGGTGCTCCTCAGCGGCCCTGAGCATGGCCGGAGTCAGCGGCGGAGCACTCATTTTCTCACCGATCGCCACGCCGGCGATTCCCGCGTTGGCGCAGCGTTCGACGTAGGCGACCTGATCCCGCGCCGACGTGGGGATACCCAGGCCGGTCGTCATCAGCAGGTCGCCCTCGCCGAGCCACTCCCACGGGGCGCTCAGCTCGCAGCTGTGCGCCCAGGTGACGGCCCGCGACAGGGCCGAGGTGCCCGCGAGGAGACGCGACCTCAGATGCGGGGTGTCCAGAAGATCGCCGACCGAGACAGTCATGGTCAGACGATATGCCAAGCGGTTCGTACCTGGTTCTGACCGGGGAACAATTGCCCCTCTCGTCGCACGGCCGAAGACTCGGGACATGTGACCGGACGGCCCCAGGGAGAGGCGACCACATGAGCACCCGAAACGACACCACATACCGAGGCATCAGCCTCTGGCACGACCTGCTGCCCTCCTCCTTGCGCCCGCGCGCCGCTCTCCCCGGCGACCGGGAGTTCGACGTCGCGATCGTCGGCGCCGGATACACCGGGTTGTGGACCGCGTACTACCTTTCCCGGCAGGACCCAGGGCTGCGGATCTGTGTTCTGGAACGTGAGGTGGCGGGCTTCGGCGCATCCGGACGCAACGGAGGCTGGTGCTCGGCCATCTTTCCCACCTCCCTGCGGAAGATCTCCGACACCGCCGGACGCCACGCCGCCATCGCCATGCAGCAGGCCATGAACGACACCGTCGGCGAAATCGCCCGCGTGGTGCGCGAGGAGGACATCGACTGCGACTTCGCGCACGGCGGATATCTCTCCGTCGCACGCAACGCCGCACAACTGACCCGCGCCGAGGCCGAGGTGGCCGGCTGGCGTGAGTGGGGTTTCGGGGACGACCACATGCGCCTGCTACCGGCTCAGGAGGTCAACTCGAGGGTGCGGATGAGCGGTGCGCTCGGCGCCACCTTCACTCCGCACTGCGCCGCACTCCATCCGGCGAAACTTGTGCGCGGGCTAGCCGACACCGTCGAGGCTCGCGGAATCGCGCTCTTCGAACGCACCGAAGTCACCGCTATCGAGCCGGGCTTGGTGCGCACACAGCACGGAACGGTCAGAGTCGAAAGCATCGTCGTCGCCACCGAGGGCTACACCCCTGACCTCCCGGGCGAGCACCGCTCGCTCATCCCCATGTACTCACTCATGGTCGCGACCGACCCACTTCCTGCTTCCTGGTGGGAGCAGTCGGGACTGGAGCAGCGTGAGACCTTCAGCGACAAGCGGCACCTGCGCATCTACGGCCAGCGCACAGCCGACGACCGCATCGCGTTCGGCGGCCGTGGCGCGCCCTACCACTTCGGGTCCCGCATCAGCCCTGCCTACGACCACGCGCCGCGCGTCCACGCCATGCTGCGCTCGATCCTCGCCGACCTCTTCCCGAGTCTGCCTACGGCGCGCTTCACCCACGCGTGGGGCGGCAACCTAGGTATTCCCCGTGACTGGTATCCCTCGGTGCGCTACGACACCCGCTCCGGCATCGGATGGGCCGGCGGATACGTCGGGGACGGGGTGGCCACGGCGAACCTGGCCGGCCGGACCCTCGCGGACCTCATCACCAAGCAGGACAGCGCCCTCACCGCGCTGCCCTGGGTGGGCCGCACGTCCCCCCGCTGGGAACCGGAGCCGCTGCGCTGGCTCGGCGTCAACGCCGTGACCGCGCTCTTCGCGACCGCGGACTGGACGGAGTCCCGGACCGGTCGTCCCTCTCGCGCGGCCCGCACCTTCTGGCGGGTGCTCGGCCACTGAGGCGGCCGACCGGCCACGGCAGTGGCGCCGGGAGCATCGACATCGATTCTCCCGGCACTGCCATGCCCCCTGTGAGGTGTGCCGGTCAGGCGACGACCTCGGCGTCGGCGTCGAGGTACTGGTCGGCGGTCGGGATGAGGTTCCACTCGCTGCGGACGTCCAGCGACCGGCACAGCAACAGGTACAGCAGCCCCGCGACGGGGATGCCCACGAAGAACGCGATATCGACTCCGTTGAGCCACTCGGCGGCGAAGCCTTGGAAGAAGCTCAGGGACATGAACGGCACCATGGCCACGAACGCCGCCCAGTACGCGGCCAGCCCCCGCCAGTTCCAACGCCCGTAGATGCCATGCGGGTTGAAGACCTCACGCACCGAGTAGCGACCGCGGCGGACAAGGAAGTAGTCGACCAGGTTGACCGCTGTCCACGGCGCCATCAGATAGCCGAGCACCGCGAGCACGGTGGTGAAGGTGCCGGAGAGGAAGCCCGTGGGGATGACGATGCCCACCGCCGTCGCGGTCACCGCGATCAACAGGACGGTCACGACGCGGATTCGTCGATCGGGCCGGGTCGCACGGAGGCTGTCGACCGCGCTGATCAGCGTGAGTGAACCACCGTAGATGCACATGGCGTTGAGCAGTAGCAGCCCTGCGGCACCAAGGACGACGACGACCAGGCCAAGGCCGGGAAGGATCTGGTCGGAGGCCTGGTGCAGGGTCGCGATCAGATCGGTCTGCTTGGGGAACGCAACCGCCGCGACCGCGCCCAACGACTCCATCCACAGCACGCCCACACCGGCGCCGAGCGCCGTGTACGCAATGATCGACCGATGGCTCGTGGCAGCGGGCATGTAACGCGAGTAGTCCGACACGAAGAAGGCCCACGAGAGCTGATAGACCGTGGAGGCGGACACCACGACGAAGAACTCTGTCGGCCGGAAGGCACCGTTGACGGTGAACTGGTCGGCCGGAATGCGCCCGGTCACCAGTGACCCGATGGTGAAGACCATCAGCGCGATCACGAGTCCGAGCGAGACGACGCGTTGGCCCACATGCAGCCAGTCATAGCCGTACAAGGCGAACAGGACAGCCACCGCGCCGAGCACCAGCATCCAGATCCAGCCGGGCCCGGCCCCCAGGTCACTGGCGGCCGAACCGAGCGTGTTCACCCCGAACACGACGTAACCCCAGTACACGCCAATCGCGACGAGCCAGATGAACAGCGCGCCGTAGCGGCCGAACTGAGGCCGGGACTGCACCATCTGAGGCAGCCCGAGATGCGGCCCCTGGCTGGCGTGCGCGGCCACCGGGACCGTACCCAGGACGGTCCCCACAGCGAGTGCGATCAAGGTCCACACCAGGTTCAACCCGGACCAGATGCCGATGGCACCGGTGGACAGACTCAGTAGTTGCGCGCTGCCCGCGAACCAGATCGTCGCCTGGTCAGTGAGCCGTCCATGCCGCTCCGCCGCCGGCACGTAGTCGATGGATCGCGCCTCGATGCCGCGCATGGGTATGGGGGAGCCCACCGGCCCAGCTTCTGGCCCGGTGTGTCTTGCGATGGTCATGCCTGTCGGCTCTCTTTCTTGGATCAAGCGGTGAGTTACCTACGGGGCGCCGGCGGACCTTGTGCACCCAGAGCATCAAGGTGCCGACGCCGTGGCAGCCATCCGAACGGCGTCAGAAGTCGGAGCCACCCTCTCGTACGCAACGACAAACCGAGCGTCGACCGCGCGCGATCGCTCTGCCCGGACAGACGATCCGTTCCGGACTCCCCGCCGCGTACCAGGTGCCGACGGCCGACTTTCCGCGTGTGTGCCGACAGCATGTGGCCGGGGGCCGAAGACCGCGGTGTCAGCTCCGGCAAACGACATCTGCGGGCCGTCGGTACCCCCGGCGCGGTAGCCCAGGTCCTGGCGGCGCTGATCGAGAACTCGCTCATGCACGGCGG